>NYXM01000151.1 GCA_002685655.1 Planctomycetaceae bacterium | reverse complement strand
CAATCTACGAAGTCCTGGCAAAGGCAACTCGCCGCAATCTCGGCAAAGAATGCGTTTCATGTACCCTCAATTGTGAGTTGTGGCACTAGTCGCGGCAAGTGCCCCGCAATTGCCGCGCAGAATCTCTTGAAGTCCATCAGGACCCGGACGACGAAACATCGACCTGCGCTCGGCTGGCGAGCACCGCCAAAACAGCCGACATCATCATCGAGCAGCGGCCTTACCCATGTCAATGGCTGGAAGACGCGTTGGCCGAATTCCTGTCGTTTCATCAGGTCGTCTGACAGGCAGTCGTTTTTCGGATGCGTCGAGAACAGAACGTAATGCCCAATAACCGTTGGCGGCCAGAGGCCGCCAATGGGATTCTATATCCTGCATCTTGCGTTTCACCAAATCGTTTGTGGCGTGCATCCCGAGTCTGAAACTTCAGCGATTCCGAGTTGGGCTCTTCAGTGGGATCTGCGCCTCGATCCGCTGCGAAAGTCGCCGGACCAGTTCTTCATTCTCGCCGGCGAGATTCGTCTGTTCGTTGGGATCTTCCTGGAGATTATAGAGCCTTGCCGGAATCTTATCCCACTGATGAATAGTGATATATCTCGTCGTATCAACGCCGTGACTGCGTAACAGGAGCTTCCAGTTTCCTTCAATACACCAGCGATATTGAAGAGTAGAGGCGGGATCACCCGGCGTCATATTGTGGATCGAGTAGCTGGCTCCGAAGATGGCGTCGCGGTTCTTTCGCGCGGTTTCATTCAGAAGATCGAGCCCCGGCAGATTGGCTGGTGGTTCGATACGGCAGGCCCGCAGCACGGTGGGCATGAGATCGATGCTACTGGCGAGTTCGGGGGCGCGTTTTGGATCGACGCGCCCCGGCCAGGAAATCATGATCGGCGTTCGGATTCCCTTCTCGAACGGCGAACCTTTCGAGCGTGGCGCGTAGTTGGGCCACCAGCCTTCCGGATTGTCCGCCGAGCGATCAACGGGAGCCCATCCGTTGTCGCAAACATACAGGATGATGGTGTTGCTCGTGAGGTTTCGTCTGTCGAGATGGTGTAGCAACTCGCCACAGGTCTCGTCGAACCAGGTACACATGGCACCGTACTTTGCCACATTGGCCGCACGGCGGGGGGACTGATATTTCTCTAAGATTCTGCTGGGTGGATTGTGAGGTGTATGCGGCAGGAAGGGAGCATACCAGACGAAGAACGGTCTCTCCTCGGCCACTGCATTATCGATGAAGTCCAAAGCCGGCTTCATCCCGGCGCGACCGATCTTCAAGCCTACGTCACCATGCCGGCCACCTTTGACTGGATCACCGTGCGTCATGCCGTGCGTAAAGCTGCCATCCCGCCAT
Organism: Planctomycetaceae bacterium; assembly: GCA_002685655.1. The sequence goes on along the minus strand of NYXM01000151.1, from coordinate 20,654 downwards.
GAACCTTCCCACCATTTGCCCGACTGGAACGCGAGGTAACCTTGATCGACAAGTGTTCGGACCAGGCTGGCGTGCCGGTGAAGACTCTCCACAACCGGCCGGTTTTCCTTGTCACGGGCCAACTTCCGCGCCGGGCTGACATCGTTGGCACACACGCCGTGCTGGTGCGGGTGCAGACCTGTTACGATCGAAGCCAGCGAAGGCCGGCAGAGCGACGATGCGACGTAGCCCCGCTCGAAGAGAAGGCTACGCCTGGCCAACTGATCGAGATGCGGAGTTTGAATTGTGTCATGGCCCATGAAGCCGTAGTCACCCCAGCCCTGATCGTCAGAGATAATGAGAACGACGTTTGGTCTGGTCGACTCAACTTCCCTGGAAAAGGCGAATGAAGTCGCAGTAAGAAAGGGAATTAGCAGCAGAGTTTTCGTGACACGTGATTTCATTACCAGAAGATACATTGTTGGTTATCATTCATGAAGGAGTCGTGTTGTAAGGCGACGGGAGCTAACCACCTCGAGTAGTTATCAAATCGAACACGATCGCATTCAGCACTGCAATCGCCGCGGAACCCAAGAGCACAACTGCCACGAGCGCGTAGCCGGCTGATGACAAGAGAAAGTCAAGAAAACTGTCGAACAGGGCGGAGATGTTCAGGGCTTTGCGCCGCCTCACGGTTTGCGCAAATCCGATGCAGACCCCAATTGCGCTGATCGGCGCAAGAATACTAAACCCGCTGGCAGCGGTGGCTTCGCCGGCAGAGAAGGAGATGCCGACGGTCACGGCAACACCGATCAAGGTACCAACTGCATATCCGATGAGCGCACCCTTAAACAAAGACGGTTCGTTGTCCGGTTGGTTCACTATCACATCCTCGCTGAAGAAAGTCGCCAAGACCAGAAGCCATAGGATCAAATCGAAATAGTGATTGCGCAGTTCTTGTTGGGCCGCCAGGCGAGCTTATTTCACGTACCCGGTGTCAAGTGGCGCATAACTCCAGCTCGGTTCCTCCGGCGGATACTCTCGGCTTGTCGTTCGTGCATTTTTCAAATAGAGCTCAATTCGCTTTACAACATCGCTGTATTGATTGGCGATGTTGTGGCGCTCACCGATGTCGGTGCTCAGGTCGTACAATTCCAAGGGCAGATGTGGCTTGTCGCGCACGGCTTTCCATTTTCCCCACCGCACTGCCACGGACCAGGGCGGACGACCACCCTTGTTCTGCTGTTGTTTCTCCCAGTAGAGAAATCGATCTGGTATTTCCTGCTCGCGACCCAAAAGTCGATCGGCCACCGAAATCCCGTCGATCTCCGCAGGGCACTTTCCGGTAGCCAATTCTGCTAACGTGGGCATGACATCCCAGAAAGTCCACACAAGATCGTCCGTGACATCAGCCCGGATCTTCCCGGGCCAGCGAACGATCATGGGAACGCGGATTCCTCCTTCGTAGAAGCTCCCTTTTCCACCTCGCAAATGACCATTGCCGTGAAAGAACTCCTCGGCAAGTTGGTACCCGCCATTGTCGCTGGTGAAGAAGACAACGGTGTTTTCATCAATGTCCAGTTCTTTTAACAGCTTGAATAGTCTGCCAACATCACCGTCCAGCCGTGAAATCATCGCCGCCAATGCCGCCCTGGGTGCGGGCTGATCGGCGTAGTGTTTGCGCCTGTCGACATACGGCGTGGGTTCGGGGAACTTGCCGCGATACTGCCTGAGTGAATCCTCGGGGACCAGCAACTCGAAATGAGGAATCGTCAGCGGTAGGTAGAGAAAGAACGGCTGTCTGCGATGGCCGCGAATGAAATCCAGTGCTGCCTGTGTGATTACGTCGTGGGAATACTGGTTGCGTTTCTGCCCCACGTTCTTCTTGAGTGGATATTTCTGATCGTTCTTCCATAGAAAGTGAGTGTAATAAAAGTGGGCATGGACCTGGTGAAGATAGCCGAAGAACTCATCGAACCCCTGCTTGTACGGCACTCCATCCGTCCCGTGATCGCCAAGTCCCCATTTGCCGAAACAACCAGTTACGTATCCCGCCTGTTTCAGGACCTCGGCGACCGTGACATCGTCGGGTAAAAGTGGTGCGCCGCCACCATTGACTCGTACGGATGTGTGACCAGTGTGGTATCCAGTCATCAACACGCTGCGCGACGGAGCACAGACACAGTGCCCCGCATAGAACTGCGTGAAACGAGTCCCTTCCGCGGCCATGCGATCCACATTCGGAGTCCGGATTCTGGTTTGGCCATAGCAGCCTAGCTGACCGTAGCCCAGGTCGTCTGCCATGATGAAGATGACGTTTGGCTGCTCTGCCTGTAATACTGGAGCGAACTGCACGCAGCAGAAGAAAAACAAATACAGAAAGATCGAGCGTATTGTCATAGCTATCAATCCAGGTCAGGCAGGACGACAGACCACCGTTTTCGCGTCCGAGTTATCAAACCGCGCACGGATCTGGCTGCTCGTTATTGTGAGGGCATTTTGATAGTGTAACCGGATTGTGACAAAACGCACCAGATGCCGAGCCAGGTATACCGGCCTTCACCGTCCTGGACCGAGTGTGTGATAAAAACTTGGCACCAGAATGTGTCGTGGCCACGAGATTTGGCGGGTAAAAAAGGAGAATTGTCCGATGCTCATTCAATACCGACGCGGAGCCTTCGCGACGACCGTTCTTTCGCTCGTCTTCATTTGCGCAAACAGTACGTCAATCGGGCAGACGGTAGAGACAGCCGACGATCTGATCGCGGACTACGCATCCTATGCTGAAGTCGATTTTCTGCGTGTGAATACCGGCAAGGTGAAAACGAAGAAGCTCGGAGCGAAGGGTTGGCATGTTGCGATCGAGGTGCCCACAGCCAAGACTTTTACACGCGTCACCTTAACCGCCGATGGCTGGGATTTCATGCGACTGCTGCCGCTGCGCGGTGGTCGCGGCCGGTTGGCACGCCCCGGCGATTCCATTGAGGTTGTTGTCCCCGCCGACGGTGTTGGTTGGTTCTTTCTCCTCAATCCGTTCCCCGAGGTGTCGGTCCGCGAATACCGACCGAATACGCTCTTCAAGCTGGCCAACAATACGCCCCGGAAGGCCAAGTATCCAGTGGTGGACGTTCACGCACATCTTCGTTCCGTGACTGCCGAAGGACGTGTGAAGGTCATGGACGCTGTTGGTGTGGCAATCGTTATCGATTCGCCGCTCGGGATACCGACGGAGCTGAGCTACGGACGATTCCAGAAGAAGTACCCCGATCGATTTTTGACGTTTGCTAACGTCAATTTCTCGGAGCGATTTGAAGAGACTTTTCCCGCCAACGTCATTGGTAAGCTTCGGGCGGACGTCAACAGCATGGAGGTCGCCGGTATATCCGAGGTGATCGACAAGGGATCCGGCGTCTACGGGCACGCTCTGATGGACGAACCGCGCGGTAAGGTGCATGTTGATGACGACAGGATGATGGCGATCTGGCGTGCCGCCGCGCGTCTGAAACTTCCCGTATTACTGCACGTGGGCGAACCGATCTGGTTTTACGAGCCTATCGACGAGAACCATGAATTCCTGCAGTGGCAATCGAACAGTTTTCGCTGGAATCTCTCCGGGACGGGCGTGCCGTCGCGTGACAAGATGATGGAGCGTCGTGCCCACATCATGGACAAAGTCCCGGAGTTGGTCGTCATTGGTGCCCACATGGGGCATCTCGAAGACGATCTAGCACGGTTGGGAGAGCTGCTCGACAAGTATCCCAATTTCCATGTCGAGATGGGCGTCCGCCACGTGTACCTGGGCCTTCAGCCCAATACAGCCCGCAAGTTCCATATCAAGTACCAGGACCGGATCCTGTTTGGGCAAGACGGTGCGTTGACGGTGCAGCAGTATCGGCAGTATTTCCGCTTCCTGGAAACCGATGACGATCAGATCACCATCCGATCGAACGAGCCAAAGATCTACGGACTCAATCTGCCCGACGACGTGTTGCGTAAGATCTACTACGGCAATGCCGCCCGGCTCATGCCCAACGTGAAGGAGAAGCTGATTAAGCGATATCCAGATCTGGAGTTTCCTGAATAGTCCAGATCACACTTCGCGTTCCCGGTGAGATGTCCGTCAACTCAACTCATCTCCCGGTGCTACCGCGTCCGACCTCTCCCGCATCCGGTTTTGTCACTTTGTACAACGCCGAAGGCGTTACATAACGTAGCCCAGGGTCAGCGGCGCAGCCGCGCCACCCTGGGTAATGGGAATGGAGAACATTTGCACGCTGAAGGCGTGCCACAATCCCGAGATATACAACGCCTTCAGCGTTGATTTGGTTCGTTCGTTAGGTATCGCAACCCAGGGTGGCGCGTCGCGGCTGCGCCGCTTTGCTTACCCTGGGCTACGATGTACAACGCCTTCGGCGTTGAATCTTGCGAGCACGCCAAACACATACGAGGGGAGAAGGGGCGCGCTGCCGAATTCTTCTCGCAGTCAAAAGCGACAGAATCTGCGAACGGGAGAGGCGCGCAGAGACACAATTGCCGCTTTGGATTCGACGCAGGTTCAGAAACTTGACAGTCGGGGAGAATTATCCCACGCAGTCCACTGGTTCATATTTCCCACCCAAGATCGGCTCGCTTGGAGTGCCAAGCCATTTCTCAAGTATCGAGGCGTAAACGCTGCGGAAGTCGATCTCCATTTTGAAGTTATTCCGCTTAGTCGTCTCATCGTCAAACGGCGGCTGCTTGCCGTACACGCCAGCCTTGACGCCGGGGCCGAGCAGGAACACGGGCTGTGCCGAACCATGGTCCGTACCTTTGTTCCCGTTCTCCTTCACACGGCGGCCGAACTCGCTGTATGTAAACGTCAAAACTCGCTCGGCATTGTTCTGCTGAGCCAGATCCTTGTAGAAGGCCGAGACCGCGCCGTTCATCTGCGTCATCAGGCTGTCGAAACGGGTCCTCTGGTTCCCGTGCGTGTCGAAGCCTCCTAGCTCAGCATGGTAGATCCTCGTGCTCAGGCCGCCGACAATCATACCAGCGATGGTTTGCAGAGATTTTCCCAGTTTCGTGTTCGGATAGGTGACACTGGGCTTATAGGCCGCGGCCACGTCGCGAATCTGATCGCTGCTGGCATTGGCGTTAAGGGCCGTCTGAGTGACGAATTGCAAATCGTCCTCGGCATTTTGGCCGGCAGCCTGCCCATTCAACTTGCGGTACACCGCGTAACCCTTCTCCGAACGGTCACCAGTGTATCCGAACGAAGTGGGGGAAGAGAAGCTGATCGGCGAATGCTCTTTGCTGCGTATGATGATTGGGGTCCTGCCTCCGCCGACCGCCATAGTCAGCTTGGGATCCTCACTGCCTTTGCAGGCCACGTCGCAGTACTTGCCGAGCCAGCCGTCATACTGTTCATAGCCACTGGCCGAACGACTCGGTCTCTTGATTGAGGGATCAGCCGTCGACCAGATGGTCCGGGCATGAAAGTGACTGTAATTGAACTTGGGATAGCCGGTTCCCCGGACGACGGCCATCGAGCCTTGGTCATAGAGCTCCTTGAACCCGGTCAGTTTGGGGTGGAGTCCCAGTTCATCGTCGATCTTGATGACTTCCTTTTCGCTGTAAGCGATGGTTGGACGAACTTTGTGGTACACGTCATCTGCGTAAGGAATCGCGTCACTGACACCGTCGTGGCCGCCGCTCAGCAGCAGAGCCACCACCACTCGCTGGTCGGAGACAGCTTGGGGACCGGCCAAGGCGGTATTAACCAGGAAGTTCGGTAGCGCCGTCCCAACGCCGACTAAACCGAGACCGTGACCCAAAAACTCTCGTCGCGTTGCAATCTTGATCTTCGACATACTGAACTCCTCTTTTAAGAATTTGAAGGCTCAGGTGCGTGCTCGTTGCACAGACACATATCTATCATGGCTTCGGAATACAGCACCCATGCGGCCCGAAAACCACTCCATGGCTAAACCAGGTCAACTGAACTGATACTCAGGCGTGCTCACCATCAGCACCAACAGACCGAGAAGTTTCCCGTTGATCTGCTTTCGCTGCGCTTCCCACTCAGACGAACCGGGCATTTCTCCAACGTAGTCAATCAGCTCCTTCCGTTTTTTCTCATCCAGTGGTTTGGCGAGACAGGTCTTGGCCAAGCAGTCCACCACATCGGCTGCATTCTCGCAGCCCTGGCCTTCGAGCACGGCGAGCACATCGATGCCTCGTTGCTTGTCGGTTCGGGTGATAGACCGCACTAGATTGGCCGTGGTGTTGTAGCGGACAAAAAGACGGTTGGCGTTGATCCAGGCGCGACCCCGCCGCCAGCCTTTGACGTCAGGCGGCTCGAGCAGCTCCTGGCCCATGTTCCGAATTGCCGAATCCAGAGCACGAGCGTCAACGTCCTTGGTCCCGAAATCACGTAGCATCCCGACCACCAGCTGGACGGGACTTTTGATTTGCGTGCCCATCGATCTGGCGCTGTAGAATTCCTCGGAAAGGAACAGGTTCTTCAGCGTCGGGGCCAGTTCGTACTTGTGCGCTTTGAACAATGTCGCCAAGCGATCGGTCGTCTCTGGGCTGGCACCGCTGTAGGCGAAGAACTGGAAAAGTTTGCCCGCAATGAACTTGGACGTGGCGGGCTGCTCGAGAATCAAACGCACCAGGTCGTCGCCGCTCCAATTGCCAGTCCGGCCGAAGATAGTCTTGTCCTCCATGTCGTGCTGGGAGAAGTTGTAGCGGAACTGAGCGGTGGCGTCGTCGTAGTTATAACCGGTCAGTGCACGAGCCGCTTCCTTGATGTCCTCTTCTGTGTAACCTTGGTCCAGGCCCATCGCGAACAGTTCCATGATCTCGCGGGCCAGGTTCTCGTTGGGATGGCCTTTGTAGTTCTGGTTGTTATCCAGATAACGGATCATCACCGGGTCGTGCACAATCCCGTACAGCAAAGCGCCAAAATTACCGGTGGCATGGTCGCGAAACAGCTCGTTTTGCAGGTAGAAAGCGTAACTATTTCTCACGACGTCATATTCTGTCGCCATGTGGCCGTGCCAGAAAAGTGTCAACTTCTCCTGCAGTGGTCGCGGCGACTCGACCATACGTTTCAGCCACCACTCTCGAAACCTCTGTAGCTGAGCCGTTTCCGCCCGTTGACGGCGCTGTCTGAGGCTGTTGCGGATTTGGCCGTTGAATTTATTTTCCAGCGGGTCGGGTTGTTCCGGCGGCAGACCATCGAAGGCGATGTTTGTGGCCGGCTGCCTGCGAAAGTCGACCACGTAATCCACTGCCGCGTGCAGACCCATGGCGTGCAGCTTCGCCACTTCCTCAGGCGTCCCACCAAAGCCAGCGCGAACCAGCAGATGGCGTGCTTTGGCATAGTCCCAAGCATCTGTGGACAGCGGTTTCAAGCCACCTCGGACAGCAGCCAAAGCTGTGGCGGCGTTAGCAACGGCAACTTTGAGCGCAGCGTCCTTCTCCGCCACCGCTTTCTCAGCGGGCTCTTTGGCGGCACCGGCCTTTTCGGCAGCGCCCTTCGCCTTTGCGTCGGCCTTATCGGCAGCAGCCAGACTATCGCTGGTTTTCTTAGCGGCAGCAACTTTTTGTGCCAGCACTTTTTCGGCAGCGGCTTTTTCGGTAGCGGCCTTGGCCGAGGCGGCCTTGGCGGTAGCGGACTTCTGTGCAAGCTTTTTATCATCGGCAACCTTGGCGGCGGCCTCTTCGGCGGCAACTTTGGCGGCAGCGGTCTTCTCGGCGGCCTTAGCCTTTACGGCCAGTGCCTTCTCAGCCGCCGTTGTTTCGGCAGCAGCCTTGTCGGCAGCAACCTTGGCGGCAGCCGCTTTGCTGGCAGCCGCTTTGGCCGTTGCGTCGGCTCGTTGGGCGGCGACAGCCTTTGGTCGCAGCGCCTTTTCGGCGGCGGCTTTCGCAGACTGCGCCTTGGCAACGGCGTTCGTGGCTGCGATGGCCGGGCCCGACTTGGCAGCAAACTCAGCGGCGACCGCTTTGTCGGCAGCAGTGTTAGCAGCAACTACCCGCTGCGACAACGTTCGTTGGGCGGCCGCTTTCTGGGCAACAGCCGTCTCAGCAGCGGCAGCGGCTTTGTCGGCGGCCGTTTGGGCAGGGGCAACTTTCTCGGCAGCAGCCAAGGCTGGAGCACCGGCCTTCTCCGCCGCAGCCAGAGCAGTGGATGCCTTTTGGGCGGCCGCTGTCTTGTCCGCGACGATCTTCTCAGCGGCTACTTTTTCGGCCGTGGCCTTTTCGGCGGCAGACTGGTTGCCAGCTGCCATCACAGCAGCGAGTGTTGCCGCTGCGGCCTTGGCGGCGGCGTCCTTTGACGCCAACGCCTGCCCGGCCGCGGCTTGCTCCGCCGCAGCCTTGCTGGCGACTTCTTGAGCAGCCTTCTTCTTGGCCTCATCCTTTTCAGCGGTGGCTTTCTGAGCGGTGGACTTTGCCGCGGCGGTCTTCTCGGCCAGCGTCTTCTCGGCAGCCGTTTTCTCTGCAGCCGCCTTTGCAGCTGCCTCTTTGACGGGAACGGAGGCTTTCTCGACGGCGCTCAGAACAGCTGTAGCTTGAGCGGCCGCAATCGCTTTTGGTGCCAGGTTCTTCTCGGCGGTCACCTTTTGGGCTGTGGCCGCGTCAGCGGCTCGCTTCGCGGCACTAATTGCCTTTTCCGCCGCAGCCTTCGCGGAGCGAACGCCTTTATCGGCCGCAGCCTTTTTCGCAGCCTTCTGAGCTGCGTCAGCCTTCTCTGTAGCGGTTGCGGCTGCGGCAGTTTTTTCCAGTAGCGCTTTCTCCGCGGCGGCACGCGCATCGGCAGCCTTTTGAGCGGCAGCTTGCGCCTTGACAACTGCGGCCGGTGGGGCTGCTTGCACGACGGCAAGACAAACAGTCATCGATATCAGACCGGCAAACCAGTAACGGACGACTGTCGTTGGTTTCATGATGCGTAACTCCTTCAAACAGATGAAATGTTCGCTTTTCTGTATCTCCCAACGCCTGGCTTCCATGCCGCCCAACCGGCGTGCGCTTCACTGTCTCTTTCCGCCGATTTGAGTGATTGTACCTTTCTGGAAAACGTATTCAAGAAACTCCGTGGGAACAGCACAAGGCGGCCAGACCCGCCATCAGGCCCTGCCGCTTCCCGCTGAGTGGTTTTACTGCTGTGTTGCTATAGGAGCGAGAGCCGAATCCGCGCGATGCCGTGACTTCTTCGACTCGCGACGGCACATTGTTTACGGCACAACCAACGCACAGGTCATGAAGCGCAAAGGAAATCCACTCGTGTTTGACCCGTTTTTATTCAGGGATGATGGCAGGGGATTGACGTGGCGGGGCAGACAAAACTAAATATACTAAATCCAGTTTAAGATTTCAAGCAGTTCGCGGGTGAGGAAGTCGAGCATCGGCAGACCGGTCGGCGTCCCAATCGCTGCTGTTCGACAGGTTCTGAGAGCCGCTTTAGGAGGTAACGATGAAGATCATTCTGCGTGCTGCTCCAACACTGCTCTTGCTTCTGACGATCTGGTCTGATGTCTCTTTTACCCAGGCCGGTGATTTCACAAGCCAACTCGCCGAGCGAGAGGCCGTTCAAAAGGCGGTGGATTTTCTCATCCGTGGCAGCGCGGATTGGGTTCGAGAACGCGGGTGTTTCACCTGCCACGCCAGTGGACTGGGCGCGTTTGTCGCCGGCCTGAGCGCGCGAAACGGCTACGTTGTCAACCAGCATGAATACGACATAAACGCCCGCTTCGTTCTGTCCCATCTGCATCCCGACGCAGAAGGCACTCCGCCCGATGGACACCAACCCATCGGGGCCATGGAATGCCGAAAATGCCATCGCCTGGCCGATGGAAACGGAAACGTGTCGCTGATCGCGCTTATGGGGTCGGGATTTGCCCTTGGCCGGCAAACCGCTTCGAGGGGTCTCGCCGACCAAACAGGCGACATCGCAAAACGTCTTCTCGTTGCACAAACGGAGAAGGGAGAATGGAAACCCGATTACAATCGCCCCGTGATCACCTCCGGTAACGTGATGACAAGCGCTCTATGCTCTGTCGTGCTCAAGGAATCAGCGTCACTCGTCCAAGACGTGGACAAGTCTGCCAAAGCAATCCAGGTGTGGCAAAAGTCTCTGGACAGATCGGCTTTGACCAAGACCACCGACGTCGCTTTTGCACTGCTGGGAACGGCCTCTTTTGAAGCCAGCGGCCCGAGTGTGAACGAGTTGAAAAGCACACTGTTCAAGCTTCAGAATTCGGACGGTGGCTGGTCCTGGCAGAAAGGAGAAGGTAGTAACATCGTTGCCACCGGCCAGGCTCTGTTTGCGCTGGCGGCCAGCGGCGTGCCGCGTGATGAACCACACGTTGGCGCAGCGATCGATTTTCTCTTCGCGCGCCAAAAGGAGGATGGTACTTGGGCGCCCGTGGGTGAAGGAAAGGATTTCAATAAATTCGTACAGAGATTCACTAGAACGGCCTGGGCCGTGACTGGCCTTTCCACCATTCTCGATGTGAATGGCCTGATCGCGAAACGGTCCGAGGTGATCAAGGAATTGGAGCAAACGCTGGCAGATGGACAGGAGGGCGAAAAGCTACAGCGGCTGGCCCGCGTCCAACTGCTATTGCGGGATGTGCCCGGAGCCGTCAAGTCCTGCGAACAGCTCATCGCCATGTCTCCCAAGGTACCGGCATACCGGTTGGCGCTGGCTCGAACTTACCTGGCAACGGGTGACAGAACGAAAGCGGCAGCAGCATACCAAGAGGCCCTCAAGACCGAATTGCCAACAGAGACCAGGGGGTCAGTCCTGCTGACGACGGCTGAGTGCTTTGAACAAATTGGCCAACGGAAGAAGGCGGCTTCGATATACCTGCAGTTGGCCGATCCACAAGGTTCTCTCTCATTCACTCGTGCCAGACGCCTGCTGGCAAGGGTCACGGCACTCGACACCGAACTGAAGCTCAGGGAGCGATACGGTATTGTCACAGGGTGGGAGGTCTGTGGGCCGTTTCCGAACAAAGGCGACGACGGATTCATCACAGCTCACGCTCCCGAGAAAGGGGAAGAGAGTCCCTGGAAAAGATTCGATTCCGACGATCCGGCAGGGCTGTTTGAATTATCGGATGCTATCGAGGGAGAAACTGACGTCTGCGGCTACGCGAGGCTGCGGGTGTCCAGCCCGAATCAGAAGCAGGCGCAACTTCGTCTGGGCAGCGACGGCCCGGTTGCTGTCTGGCTGAACGAAAAGGAAATACATCGAAGAGAGGGCACGCGCTCCGTCGCGTTTGATCAAGATCGAGTTGAGGTCTCCATTCCCAAAGGGCAGTCAACCTTGCTCATCAAAGTTGGCCAGAATAAACAGAAGTGGGGTCTGGTGTTGCGGCTCACAGATGCGACAGGAAAGGCTTTGAATGATGTGAAAATCTCGCCCGCCGCAGCACAAGTACGCTGACGCCACCTGAGGAATTGGCACGTCGAGAACTCCATCCATCATCGTCACGATCAAGGAGAAACCAATGCGACATGTTATCGCGTTTTGCTCATTCGTGTTGATTGTAACTGTTCAAGCTGTTGTCCTATTCGACGCGACTTTGGCTGATGAGATGCCCGAAAATCTGGCTCCTCTGGCAAAGGTCTCTGCGAGTAGTGAGTTTAGCGACGCCTATCGTCCGCAAATGGCTGTAAGCGGCGGCATTCCGTCCGAGTTCCAGCAGGACAGCGACTGGGCAGTTCGGGCAACACAAAGTGGACATTTCAAGCTCGAGTGGGAAAGACCGGTCGAAGCAACCCAGATCATTTACTACGCCCGGGTGACCAGCCCGTTGCTTGAATGCTTCAAGGATTACGAAGTCTATCTGAACGACGGCAAGAAGCCGGTGGTGCGGGGTTCGCTGGAGCATCGTCGCGGACCGCAGTTGATCCACTTTCCTAGGCAGCAAGTCACCGCGGTTCGTATCGAATTTCTTTCTTCGCATCCCGATTCGCCAAACCCGGGCGCTGCGGAGATCGCGGTGTATGGCTCGACGGTTACCAAGAAGCAGTTGGCGGAGATGAGGATCCCGCCAGAAGAGAAGACGCCTGAAGCACAGGCACTTCGTCAGGAATTCACCGCCGGCAGGCTTGGGTTCAAGGAAATCCTGCTGGTGAAACGCAAGCCGCTGAATATCTCGCACGTGTACGTTTATCATGTCGAGGGATTCCGGCCGGGCGGCGGGCTTTATGTCTTCTCGCCTGATGAAGATGGCGGAAAACTGAAATGCATCTTCGATGCAGGTGAAGGAATGATCACCACGACCGATCTATCGTACGACGGCCAGGAAGTGGTCTTCGCATTGCGTCGCGGTGGGCACGTCAGCTCGAACCCAGTGGCCCATATCGAAGATATCTCGTGCTACGAGGATGAGAAAAGCAACTACCAAGTCTTCAAGATCAACATCGACGGCACCAATCTGACGCAACTGACGCACGGCACGTACAACAACCTTGATCCGTGTTGGTTGCCGGACGGCGGCATCGCGTTTATCTCCGATCGGAAGCCTGCGTATGCCTATTGCTACGTGGTCACCTCGCCGGTCTTGTATCGCATGGAAAGCGACGGATCGAACCAGAAGCGGCTTTCGGCCAACTACCTGATGGATTTCACGCCGTCGGCGCTCGACGACGGACGAATCATCTACACGCGTTGGGAGTACGTCGATCGTGCCGCGTGTCCGATCCAGAGCCTCTGGGCGATCAACCCCGACGGCACCGGCCTGACCGGTTTCTACGGCAATCGGGTGATCTCGCCGGGCACGTTCATGGATGCACAACCGATCCCCGGTACGAACCAGGTGATTGCGACTGCGACGAACCATAACGGCTCGTGTCGCGGTGGGATCGTGGCGATCAATCCGGCGAAGGGAGCCAATTCTCCCGAGGCGATTCGGAACCTCACACCGGAAATCGATATTTATGCACATCGACTTGGCGGAGGGCCGTGGGGGAACGGAATGCTCGATCGCCGGATCGGCGGGACCTACGAGAAGCCGCTGGCCATCGACGCGACTCGGTTTCTGGTCTCCAAAAACGGCACGATCCAACTCCGTGACTTTGATGCGAACGCGGTGTCGCTAGTGTTCCCGGAAGACGGGATGGGATACTACTGTCCGATGCCGATCCGCGAGACGAGGCGACCGCCTGTGGTGACCGGAAACATCAGGGACCGAAGCGCCGTGTTGCCGGAAGACGGCAGCGTTTCGGGTGCTTGGGCAACCGTGTACATGCAGGACGTCTACAACGGTCTTGAGCCGGATGTGAAACGTGGTGAGATCAAGCAGATTGCAGTAGTTCAGGAGATGGAAAAGAGCACGCACTCGCCGCAGAACAACAACCGGCTGGACGGGCCCGGCGTGCGGAACATCGCGGTGTTTGGTTTCCAGTTCCCGTTGGTCTCGTGCGGTGCGACGTACGCCCCGAAGAAAGTTTGGGGGTTCGCCGATGTCAAGCAGGACGGCAGTGCCGCATTCAAAGTCCCATCAGAAGTGCCGATCTATTTCCTGGCGCTCGATGGTGAAGGACGTGCATTGCAGCGGATGCGATCGTTCACGCACCTGATGCCGGGTGAAGTACAGGGGTGCGTCGGATGTCACGCCGACCGAAACTCTGTCACGTCGCGCGGCGGACATCAGCTTGCGATGCGCGGCGCTGTCCAGGAACTGCAAAGGCCCGAATGGGGCGTCCAAGGCTTCAACTATCGGGAGGTCGTCCAGGGCGTTTTCGACCGGAACTGCGTCGAATGCCACAACCAGCGTGAGCAACCCGGCAATGTTGATTTGACCGGCGATATGACCGATTTCTTCAACGTTTCGTACGATATCCTCTGCCGGACCGGGACACAGGCCGAGCGGAACTGGATTCGTCATGGCAGTCCGTCAGGACCTGAGTATGACAAGCAACGAGGCATGAGCCCGTACACCGAATGGATCTGGACAATCAATGGTGCAGGGCACAATGTATTGGAGATTGCGCCTCGGCGCTGGGGCAGCCCGGCAAGCAAGCTTGCGGAGATCATCCGGACCGGTCACCCCGACAAAGACGGCAACTCGCGCGCCGACGTACCGGATGAAGATCGGCGGAGGGTGTATCTCTGGCTGGACCTGAACATCCCGTACTACGGCACCTCGTCGTCGAATCACAAGGCTCGGCTCGGCAGTCGGCGAATGCTGCCGTTGGATCTCGATTCGACGCTCGGTGAAGTCGCCGCACGGCGTTGTGCCAGCTGTCACCAGGACGGCATCCCTCGCAAGTTCTACACCCGGGTCATGAACCCCGAAAACAACAACTTCCTGCTGGCCCCGCTCTCCAAAGAAGCGGGCGGCACCCAGAAATGTGGCCAGCCGGTGTTCCTGTCGAAGGACGACCCCGATTATCGGAAGATCCTCAAGCCCTTCGAGCCGATTCACGAGTTGCTGAAAGAGCGCCCGAGGGCCGACATGCGAGGATTCGCCGTAATGTCCGATTAGACCAAGTAGGAGTCGAATCCATGAATCGAATGCTCATCATCTTGTCCCTCGCCGCAGGCGTGGCACACGTCGCGGCTGCCGAAGAGTTGGGCCAGTCGATCTCACTTTTTGACGGCAAGTCCTTCCAAGGCTGGGAAGGCAACCTCGACGCGTTTCGCATCGAGGATGGAGCCATCGTCGGCGGCAGCCTGACAAAGCCCGTTCCACGCAATGATTATCTGTGCAGCAAGAAGACGTATTCCGATTTCGAACTGCGGTTGAAATTCAAAGTGCTCGGAGAGGGTACCAATGCGGGGATCCAGATCCGTAGCCAGCGGGTGCCCAACAGCAACGAGATGATCGGCTACCAGGCGGACCTGGGAGATAACTGGTGGGGGTGCCTATATGACGAACGGCGCCACAAACTGTTGACAGGTCCGCCCGAGGAACAACGGAGCAAGATCATTCGCCGCAATGACTGGAACGAGTACGTGATTCGCTGCCAAGGACGCCGCGTCCAGTTATGGATCAACGGCCGCCAAACCGTGGACTACACCGAACCCGATGAATCCATCCCCCAAGTGGGAGTCATCGGCCTACAGATCCACGTCGGCCCGCCCAGTGAGGCTTGGTACAAGGATATCAAACTGGTGAAGTTTTCCCCTGCGAATTGACCTCAACCTCACACCCTTTCGGATTTCCGCGATATGCGTCATCAGCGCAGACATGTTGCTGTCTCAAAACGAACGCCCATAACTGGCATTGCACAACTCGGCGCGTGCTTGATCGTCGGGCTGGTTACATACGCTATGCCCATGGCGTCCGCTTCCGGTGAGAATCCCGCGTTGGACGGGGCGTTTCAGAAATTGGCCAAGCTGGAATTGGGGCAAGGTCTCGAGATTCTCCACCCTGTTCGACAGGCCGTCGTCCAATCACGAACCGACGAGAAAGTACGAACGGATCTCGAAGCCCGCCTGACTGCGATCCTCCAGGGCGACGCAACCGACTTGGCGAAGGACTACGCCTGCCGTCAGTTGGTGATCGTCGGCTCGGAGCCGTCCATCCCCGTTCTAGCGGAGTTGCTGGCGAACCCGCGCTTGTCGTACATGGCTCGCTATGCCATGGAGGGGATCGGTGGCCCGGTGGCAATCCAGACGTTGCAAGAGATGCTCGATAAGACCGACGAACGGCAGAAGGTCGGGGTGGTGATTTCTCTGGGGAGACTCGCCGATGGCGGCTCAGTGTCGAAGCTTTCGGAATTGTTGGGCGAGGAAGATGAGGCACTTCGCGAGGCTGCTGCCGTCGCCCTGGGTCGCATCGGGACAGTTCCTGCCGCCAACGCTCTGCGAGACTTTGCACGCAAGGCCTCCGACGAGTTGAGAAACGTGGTGGTTGATGCAGAACTCCAGGCGGCGAAATCGCTATGCCGACGGGGAGAGAACCAAGCCGCTGCCTCACTCTTCGAGTCGCTTCTGTCCGCCAATTCCGAACGAGTCCGAGCCACCGCGCTGCGTGGGCTCATTTCGGCAAAGCCGCCGGAGTCGTTGGCCATGATTCTCGCCGGCCTGGCTGCCGAGGAACCTTGGAGTCAGGCGGTTGCCGCAGATTGTGTAGTGGAACTCAAGAAGCCGGAAGAAATCAAAACCATCGCCTCGGCGGTACCGGCATTGCCTGTCCCGGGCAAAATTGCAGCTTTCGTCAGTCTGAAAGGTCGTCCCCATCCGGCGGTGCGCGAGGCGGCTTTGATGTCGTTGGATCGTTCCAAAGTGGAGGTCTGTACGGCCGCGTTGGGGGCGCTGGTCGCGTCGGGGACTGCCGAGGATGTCTCGACGCTGGCCAATCTTGCCTCGACCGCCGAGGATCTCCAGCTGTGTCACGCCGCGTTTGAGACATTACGTCTGATGACCGCTAGTGGAACGAACAAGGCAATAATCGCCTTGATCAGCGAAGCCAGAACGCGCCATCCAGTCGTGGTGAAGTGCGCCTTGGCACGACGTTCGCCGGAGTTCGTCCCCGCCTTTCTCAAGGCTGCCGAGTCATCTGATGCGACGACCCGACTGGAGGCGTTCAAGGCGTTGGAGATCATGGCAACGGAGAAAGAGGCGGAATCGCTAGCCGTCTTGCTGGGCAAGACGGCCCCGGGAGAGGAACGCGAGGTCGCGGGCCGCGCCGCCTGGATGAGCTGCCAGAAGATCCCCGACCCGACCCGGAGGTCGGCACCATTGCTTGCCGCAATGGAAAATGTGGACTCGGAAGGGCAATGCGCGATCCTTCCCTCGCTGGCTCGCATGGGCGGAGAGCAGTCACTGGCTACCGTCCATACGGCCATGCAGAACAGCAATCGGGCCATTCGTGATGCCGGTTACCGGGCTCTCGCCAACTGGCCCGACGCCACGGTGGCAGACGAATTGCGCGACATCGCGGAGACGAGTGAGGTGGAATCCTACCGCGTCTGGTCGCTGAGAGCTTATGCTCGGGTGGTCTCGCTGCCCAATCAACGCCCACCCCAGCAGACTTTCGAAATGCTGAACAGCGCGATGAAGTTAGCAATGCGCACCGAAGACAAGGAGCTTTTTGTCTCCCGATTGGGATCAGTCCGTGTGCCAGACGCGCTCGCGCTGCTGGTCTCTTTCCTGGACAACGGGAAGCTGAAAGAGTCGGCTGTCCCCGCAGTCTTCACCCTGGCGAAGGGGCTCAGCCAGTCTCATCCGGATCAGGCGAAGACAGCCTTGGAGAAAGTCCAACCGATGACGAAGGACGCGGCCCTTCTCCAACAGATACCCGCAGTGCTCCGCGATATCGAGACTCGAAAGCGGAGAGAAAAGAAATAGGGCATGAAACAGGAACACAAGGTTATGACAAGTTCACGAAACATCCGTCTCACCCGTCGTGCAATGCTCAAGCAAACCGCCGCTGCCGCCGGATCGGTCGCCGCCCCGTTGGTGGTTCCCGCAACGGTGCTGGGGAGGGATGGTGGGACCGCGCCGAGCAATCGCATTACCGTCGGATCCATCGGTGTCGGCATGATGGGGCGGGGCCATTTTCGCGGCTTCGCGGGATATCCGGATGTTCAACTTCTGGCACTGAGCGATGTCGACCCATGGCGCCGTAACGACTCAACCAAGACGCTCAAAGAAATCTACGCCGAGAGGCAACCGAGCGGTGCGTTTCACGGATTCAAGGCATATAGCGACTTTCGCGAACTGTTGGATCGCGACGATATCGATGCGGTCGTCATCGCCACCGGCGAGCGCTGGCATCCGGCGATCAGTGTTCGGGCCGCGAAGGCCGGAAAGGATATCTACTGCGAAAAACCGATCTCCCTGACGATTCGACAAGCGAGAACCATGGTGGAGACCGTGCGCCGGCATAATTGCGTGTTTCAGACGGGGTTGCAGCAGCGCAATTCACCCGAGTATCTCAAAGCGTTCGAGATGGTTCATTCTGGCCGAATCGGCGAAGTGAAGCTGGCCTACGTATCCGCCAGCAGCGTGAGCCAGTATCTGAATCTTCCCGCCCAGCCGCTTCCCGAAGGGCTGGACTGGGATATGTGGCTCGGCCCCTGCCCTTGGCATCCGTATAACTATCGATATCACCACAGCGGGCAACCGAAGAACGTGGTTCCCTGGAGCTGTAACCGAGCCTTCGGTGCCGGCGCGCTGACATCGGGGCTAGTCCACAACTTGGATTCCGCCCATGCAGGGCTGCGCAAGGATGGCGGCGGTCCGATTGAGATCAAACCCGCCGGGATTGACGGCGCTCCGTCGCTCACGTTCAGTTATGCCGACGACACCCAAATCATCTGTGCAACGAGACTCGAGCAAGGCAAACACTTCGTTCCCGAAGGATGGGATGTGAAAACCCCAATCGTCAACTTTGGCGTCTTGTTCGTCGGCGAGCGAGGTTGGGTCCACGTCGCTCGGTATGGGTTGTTGGACTGTTACCCCAAGTACCTCTTGGACGGCGATGTCTCGAAGGCCCATTCCGTCGAAGGAAACCACCGCGACTGGCTGAACTGCATCCGCACCCGCCGCCGCCCGCGAGCGGATGTCGAGATCGGCGCGTCCTCCACAATCCTTTCCCACCTGGGTTGCATCGCCCTGTGGACCGGCCGGGCACTGAAATGGGACCCCGTCACGGAAGAGTTCCAGGACGATCGTGAGGCCAACGCGCTGCGGTCCAGAGCATCGCGCCAGCCGTGGAACGTTTAACGAGGCTGTGCCTCGGACCGACGCGAGCCGTCGCTCCGTTGCGGCGACCCGCTCCCCGACCAACCTGCGGTCGGTGCCCATCGCAGAGAACTTCACTCATTTGGACAGAAGATCCTGATACGAGCTTTCCAGTGGCGTGAGTACCAGCCAATGAACAAAGGCAACACAGACCTCAATAGAGCAAGGACCAACCTGATGAGACCCGCACTCCATGCACTCCTGATCGCAACTCTGTTCCTTGCGCTGGCAACGCCGGCATTGGCTCAGAACCCGCGCCGCCCGCTCACAGATGAGGCGAAGAGGCAGATCGAAAGCGTCCTGCCAGCGGAGGCATCGGCAGTTGCTAAGGAAGCGCGCAAGCTGCTCATCTATGACGGCAATGTCGGCTACCCCGGCCACGCATCCATCCCTTACGCGGACCACGCCTTCACTCGCATGGGTGAGAAGACGGGGACGTTTACCACAGTCGTTTCGCGAGATCCCGCCGTGTTCAAAAGGGACAGTCTCGCGCAGTTCGATGCCGTTTGCCTGAACAATACCGTGGGCAATCTGTTCACCGATCCGCAACTCCGGCAAAACCTGCTTGAATTTGTGCTCAGCGGCGGTGGACTTCTGGGCATCCATGGAACCACCGTGGCGTTCACCGATTTCAAAAGGGGAGCCAAAGAGACCTGGCCTGAATTCGGGCTGATGATCGGCGGGCGCGGTGCCTCTCATCTAGCGCAGGACGAACGGGTCGTTGTCAAGCTTGATTCACCAGACCATCCGCTCACCCGACCCTTCGGCGGCAAAGGCTTCGAGCATGTCAGCGAGTTCTTTCGGGTACGCGGCCCCTATTCGCGAGACCGCCTTCACGTACTCTTCAGCATTGATACTGCCAAGACAGAGCTGCCTCCCAAAGGTGCGTACCCCCATGTCGAACGAGCCGATGAGGATTACGCCCTGGCATGGACGCGAAACTACGGTCGCGGCCGCGTCGTCTATTGCACCATCGGCCACAGCCCTCAGGACTTCATGAATCCAAAGATCCTGGAATTCTACCTGGGAGCCCTCCAGTTCATCATGGGTGATATCGGCGGCTCCACGACCCCCAGCAACCGATTGACTCCGGCCGTCGCCGTTCAGGAAGAGCTGGGCTGGAGATTCGGCGTGACCATGTGGGGGCTGCACGAATACTCCCTGTTTGAAGGCATCGACAAGACACACGAACTTGGCCTGTCCTACGTCGGCGGACTGAGCTTTCAGAAGGTGAGTAAGAAGATCCCCAAGAACTTCGACTGCAACCTCTCAGACGAGGAACTCGCACAAGTCCGCCTCAAGATGGATGCGGCTGGCGTGCGGATGCCGACATTTTTCTATGCAAAAATCCCAGGCGACGAAGCAGGTTGCCGCGAAGTCTTCGAGTTCGGCCGCAAGATGGGGATCGAGACTTTCATCTCCGAACCGCCGCCGGAGTCGCTCGACGTGATCGAGCGCTTTTG
This sequence comes from Planctomycetaceae bacterium, assembly GCA_002685655.1. The sequence goes on along the minus strand of NYXM01000151.1, from coordinate 521 downwards.
CGACGAGTACGATATCAAGCTCGCAATTCACAATCACGGCCCCAACCAATCTCCCGTTTATTGGCGGCCGGAGGGGATCCTCGAGGTCTGCAAAGGCAGGAGCAAGCGAGTCGGTGCATGTCCCGATACGGGCTATTGGATTCGAGCCGGCATCGATCCTGTGGAAGGAATTCGAAAACTGGGCAATCGGGTCATCACGATTCAGCCCCACGACCTGAACGAACTCTCTTCAGAAGGACACGACGTTCCCTGGGGAACAGGCAAGGCGGAGATTGAGAAACTGCTCCACGAGCTTCGTCGCCTTGGCATCAAACCGACACTGATCGGGCTGGAGTACTCCTACGATTATCTGGACAACATGCCGGAAATGGCTGAATGTGTCGAGTTCACCACCCGACTCAAGTTGGATGGAGAAGGATGAACATCGAACACCGATCGTTCGATGTTCACGGTGCCACAGTAGTCAGGGCCGCGCGGTCACGGGATGTTTGGGGACCAGAGCTTTCGAGCCGCGGCCTGCT
>NYXM01000150.1 GCA_002685655.1 Planctomycetaceae bacterium | reverse complement strand
TGAGCGAACTGGAGGCGATCACGGGCGGTCCGCCGGTCGAGGCGGAAGCCGAAGTCGACGAACCGGCCATCAGCGCCGAACCAGGAATTGACTCCGCGCCGGCTGCACCCACAGCTCCCGCACCGGGGCCTGCCCCGGCTACCGTACCAGGGAATGGTCCTGCATCAGTTCCCGCGGCTACGCCCGCGCCTGGTGCGACGCCCGCTCCGGCTCCCGCAGCCACCACACCCGCGCCTGGTTCGACACCCGCGCCTGGTTCGACACCCGCGCCTGGTTCGACACCCGCGCCTGCCGGTGGCACTGGTCCAGCGGCTGCAGTGCCTGGAACTTAGCGCAAGGTGCGACCGGTTTTCTTCGCACGTGCAGCGTCTCTGCGCCGGCGTCACATTACCAATGGACTATCGGGCCCATCGCCGGGCTTTTGGGCTCATCGAAACAGGCAGTTTCTGGTGGGCACGTGCCGTCACGGTTTTGGCGACCAAAGGCATCGTGTGGCCCAGGACTCTTACGGATAGGTTTGGTACGACCATGTGACAATGTCGCCCGTCTGTACGAGGCAGATACCAAAACTTCGGTCTGCCTGCTTTCCGTTGACGCGATAGATCCAACTCCGACCGCGCGGGTTGTTTGCGAGATCGTCGATCTGTGAGAGGAAAGCCGTCGCCTTCTTGCCACGTTGCTTGATCTGAATGCCGCGCGGGTGCTTTGACGCTGCCACGGTCACGTCTTGGACGGTCATCTTGTCTTTCCACTTGATTTGATGAAAGTGCTTCTTCACCCCGTCACCGTAGTCAATGATCACCTGCACGGTGTTTCTTCGGACACTCTTCTTTTCGGCAGTTTGTTTCTTTGTGTCAGCTTGAGGCGACTCCGCGGACAACACGGGATGCATCAAGGTGGCCCACAGCAAGACAACCGCAACAAGGCCGAACGCCACTACCGACGGAAACTTCTTCACGGTGAGATCCTCCAGGATGGTCTTCAATCTGGCGGACGGCAACAAGGCGATTTGCCGTCGTTTTCTTGCGTTAGTCTCATTATGGTCGGAAACTTGTCGTATTTGAGTCAAGTTTTAGCGACGGGCACCGACTGCAGGTTGGTCGGGGAGCGGGTTAACGGGACCGAGCGGTAGCTCGGATTGGTTCGAGGCGCTGCCTCGTTAGGAGCCTCCAACCTCCTGGCGACTCCGCTGCAATTGCAGTTGGGGTTTTCCTCTACGTCAAAGAAAGTTAGCATTTTCTTGCTTGGTGGAGCTTTTGCTTACTCGGCCGCCGATCGATCGGCCCACCGGTCACGACACGGATGACGCGACAACAAGGATAGCCAACTCATGCCCGGCGCTCAAACGCTAACACTCTCGATGCCCGAACCAGACGTTGCTCTGTTGACGTTTGACACTCCTGACAAGGGCGCCAATGTGCTCTCAACCTCGGTGCTCGAAGAGCTCTCCATGCATCTTGATGCCTTGGATGGGCGCGATGACATCGCTGGTTTGATCATCTGTTCGGGCAAGCCGGGAATGTTCATCGCCGGTGCCGATTTGCGGGAGTTCGTCGCATCGCTCGACGTCGAAAAAGATCAGATCGTGCAAATGTGTCGCCGAGGCCAGACGCTATTTGGCCGTTTGGCGAAAAGTAACTTCGTCACGATTGCCGCGATTGACGGGATTTGTGTGGGTGGCGGCGCAGAACTGGCGATTTGGTGCGACCGGCGTTTGATGAGCAGCGGGCCCAAGACGGAGTTTGGTTTTCCGGAAGTCAAATTGGGCTTGTTCCCTGGCTGGGGAGGAACGGCGCGAGCACCTCGCATTACGGGACTGGGTAATGCTGTCGAGATGATCACTGGCGGCGAATCAGTCAACGCCAAGACTGCACGATTGATGAACCTCGTCTCCGACGTCGTTGCGCCGGACCAGTTGATTCCCGCGGCGATCGCCATGATTCGTCACGAACAGACCAGCGGCGACTACAAACAGGATCGCCAGTGCTGGTCACGGCCTTTGCCCATTTCGGAAACGGAGCTCGGTTTTCTGGGAGCCACAGCGTCAGCCGTGATTCGAGGGCAGACCAAGGGCCAATATCCAGCCCCCGAAGCTGCGTTGGAAGTCATGCTGGAGGCGGCGTCGACGGATGTTGAAACCGCCTGCCAAATGGAAGCCGAAGGCATGGCGCAGTTATTCGGTTCCTCGGTGAACGCATCATTGTTGAACGTCTTTTTCCTGACCGATCGTAACAAGAAGGACAGTGGCGTCGACAGCCTTAGCGACGCTGGCCTCAAGCCGGCCACGGTCAGTAGCGTGGGTGTTGTCGGCGCGGGAATCATGGGGGCGGGGATCGCCGCCGCAAATATTCGACGCGGAGTCTCCGTCGTGATTGACGACGCCTCGAAAGAGACACTGCGAGAAAGCGCGCAGTCGATCCTGGAGGAGGCGGCGTATGATCGAGAACTCAAAGGACCTGACGGTCATCGCGTGGCTGAACTTGCGCCGTCACTGGATCTCTGTATGGTCGACCAGGAATTTGCCGACTGTGACGTCTTCATCGAGGCCGTCGTGGAGAATCTCGACGTCAAACGGCAAGTCTTTGCACGGATCGAGCCGCACTTGCGCGATACCGCGATCTTGGCTTCAAACACGTCCACGATTCCAATCACAACCATGGCGGAGAATGTGAGACACCCGGAACGGTTCTGCGGAATTCACTTCTTCAATCCCGTTCGCCGCATGAAGCTGGTTGAGATTATCCGAGGCGAAAAGACCAGCGACGAGACTGTGACGACGGCCGTTGCGTACACAAAACGAATCGGCAAGATGCCGATCGTGCTGAATGACGGACCGGGATTTCTGGTGAATCGCCTGTTGTTTCCTTACATGAGCGAAGCGCTCGCCTTGTTGTCCGAAGGTGCCAGGATCAAGGATATTGATCGCGCCGCCAAAGCATTTGGTATGCCGATGGGGCCAATCGAATTGTATGATTTGGTTGGCATTGACACTGCCACGTTTGCGGGCCAGACGATGTCCGACGCGTTTCCCGAACGTATCGTTTCGTCACCCATTCTGCCGGCAATGGTGAAGGCGGGCAGACTTGGGAAGAAAAGTGGACTGGGGTTCTTCAGCTACAAGAACAAGCGAAAGCGTGCCGCACCCGACCCCGGGCTGGACGCATTTCTGTCGGAGTACATCGCCAGTGATCGAGCCTTCGCGCGTGATGAGCTGACCGATCGTCTTTTCATGCCGATGCTGCTCGAAGCCACACGTGCACTGGAAGACAACATTGTGCGAGATCCCCGCGACATCGATCTGGGTTTGATTTTCGGACTGGGCTTTCCGCCATTCAAAGGCGGGCTGATGTTTTGGGCCGATCACGTGGGTGCCGTGGCGCTGGTCGAAAAGCTTAAGCCCCTCGAGAGTGTCGGCGTTCGTATGCAGCCGACACAAACACTACTGGAGATGGCCCAATCTGGTAAGACCTTCTACCCCGAGTGAACAGAGCGGCAGGACAGCTAACCAATCCGGGTGAACGCTCGGCGACCTGCTTGCCGAAAACCGGATCGACGCGGAGCAAGATTATGAACAGCGCTGTTGTAGTTGATTGTCTACGAACCCCGATCGGTCACGCTCACAAAGATCGGGGCTGGTTTCGTCATGTCCGAAGCGACGATCTGGCAGTGACCTGCGTCAAAGCGTTGGTCGAGCGAACGGGGATCGACTCGTCGGTCATCGAAGACATTTTGATGGGTAACACGCAGCAGACGATGGAGCAAGGACTGAACGTGGCAAGGACCATCGGGTTGATGGCCGGATTGCCGGTTGAGTCAGGCGGGGCCACCATCAACCGTCTCTGTGGTAGCAGCCTTCAGGCCGTCAACCAAGCGGCACACGCGATCGCGGCGGCCAGCGAGGATGTGCAAGTTGCCGGTGGACTCGAGCATATGAGCCACGTGCCAATGGATCACGGTTTAGACCTCAATCCCAAGCTGTTCCACCGTACCAGCAAAGGTGCGCTGATGATGGGTGTGACGGCCGAATTCCTGGCGCAGACCACCGACATTTCGCGCGAAGACCAGGACATGTTTGCCTTGCGAAGCCATCAGAAGGCCGCGGCCGCCCACGCCAACGGCGAATTCGATCGCGAGATTGTGCCCGTGTTTGGCCATGACGAAGACGGTCAGCGCAGGCTGATGAAAACCGACCAATGTGTCCGCACCGATTCGACGCTCGAAGCCTTGGCCGCGCTCGCTCCCGCCTTTATGCCTGGCACGGGGTCCGTAACGGCGGGCAACAGTTCGCCACTCAATGACGGTGCCGCCGCGATGCTTGTGATGTCTGCAGAGAAAGCCAAATCACTGGGCTTGAAGCCGCTGGTCCGCATCCGCACAACGGCCATCGCCGGAGTAGAACCGTCGGTGATGGGAACCGGCCCGGTTCCTGCCACCAAGAAGGCGCTGGCCCGTGCAGGTGTCGAACTTGCCGACATCGATCTGATCGAATTGAACGAAGCATTTGCCGCACAGGCGATCGCCTGCATTCGAATGCTGAAGCTGGACGAAGGAAAAGTCAATGTACGGGGCGGCGCCATCGCCATTGGCCACCCGTTGGGGGCCAGTGGCGCCCGGATCGCGACGACGTTGATTCAAGCGATGGTCGATCGTGATGCGACTTTGGGGTTGGCCACGATGTGTATCGGCGTCGGGCAGGGTATCGCCACGGTCTTTGAACGCGTCTAGCAGCCTGTTGTTTAGTTGACCAGAGACTCCCAGGCACCGATCAGCAGTTCCGCGGCCCTATCGATCTGTTCTTCTGAAGTGTACCAACCAACGCTTAGCCGAACCGTTCCCTGCGCGATGTCTGGTGTGACGCCCATCGCGGCGAGCGTGGGGGAGACCCGTGTCAGGCCGCTATGACAGGCGGAACCTGTCGAGGCGCACAATTCGGGAATTCGCGCCAATAAATCCGCGCCCACGACGCTGGGGAAATTGACGCTCAACGTGTTCGGAAGCCGTTCCGATTTTTGTCCGTTTAAGCCGAGCCGTGGTCCGATTTCTCCGCGCAGTCGCGCTAGCAGTCGATCTCGCAACATTGCCATCCGGTCGCCCGATTCGTCCAACGCCTTGCGGACCAACGAGGAAGCCTGGCCTAAAGCAACGATGTAGGGTGTGTTCTCTGTGCCCGGACGCAGGCCACGTTCGTGCCCCGCGCCATAGATCACGGGCTCTAAGGGCACCGAGCGATTGACATAGAGAGCTCCGACTCCTTTCGGCGCATAAATCTTGTGGCCGGCAATGGAGAGCATATCGACGCCCAATTCGCCGACCATGGTGCGGATCTTTCCAACCGTTTGTGCGGCATCGGTGTGAACCAGAACATTATTTGCATGGCAAACTTCGGAGATCTGTCGGATCGGCTGGATGACTCCCGTTTCATTGTTTGCGTGCATGACACTGACCAGTCGCGTGTCTGGCCGCAATGCCGCATCGATCGCCTCCGGCTCGACGACTCCCTGCGAATTCGCTTTCACAAAAGTTACAGCGATCCCCAGCCGCTCTAGTTGCTTGGCGGGCTCGATGATCGCGGGATGCTCGATGTCGGTCGTCACGAGATGGCCCGTCTTGGTCGGAACGTCGCGGAGCAGCATTCCCTGTAGCGCCAGGTTGTTGGCTTCAGTGCCACCCGATGTAAACACGATCTCGTCGCGGTCGGCGCCCAGAATCGCGGCGACTCGTCCCCTCGCATCTTCAATGGCCGCATTGGCGGCTCGTCCTAGTGAGTGAGTGCTGGAAGGGTTGCCGTAGTGTTCGCACAGAAACGGCAACATCGCCTCCTGAACGCTGGGGGCAATCGGCGTTGTCGCGTTGTAGTCGAGATAAATCTGTTGCATGTTCATCGTTCCTGACGGATCTTCAGGCCGGATTGACACCCTAGACTCCCTAACCGGAATCACGTGGCCATCATCATCGATTCTATCGAAATAACCGATACCAACGGTATAGCCCTTACCTGGAACGCAAGGTTCAAAAGGCTATTGTGCTCGTGAATACCGGAATTCAGGGAAGTGGAGTGTAAACCTCCCGCCGTCCCGCGACTGTAAGAGTGACGACGGCCGAATTCGCCACTGGTTGCTGCGGCAACTGGGAAGGCCGGCCGAAGGATGAACTCGAGCCAGGATACCTGCTCCGGCGCTGACAATTCAATTCCTCGTGGAAGGAATAAAGAACTCATGCGTCATCATCAACTAATAGGCCTCTTCGTGGTTCTCGCGATCAGCGCGAGTTCGCACTCACTACCTGGTCAGGA
>NYXM01000149.1 GCA_002685655.1 Planctomycetaceae bacterium | reverse complement strand
TGTCGAGCCTCCAAGCATCGAAGGAAGTGGTTGTGATACAACTTCTTAGATGCTCTTGGAGGCTCAAGAATTCCCCGGATCATGAATAATCCGGGATAGTGCCCAGCGGCTGACTGCCGAGCAAACCAGCAACTGAACTCGTTGTTCATTATACGAATGTGTCATTTGAGAACCTTTTGTCGGAAGGTGTGGCTGCCGTCGTAGGGGCCGATCAGCGAGCTGAAGGTGTCGTGCAGGAATTGACGGTCGCCGATTCGCTTCAGGACTTCCCAGCGTTGCGGAACAGTGGGCACGTCGTGCGCTTCCCAGATGTAAACGCCCTCGGCGCCTTGGTTGTAGAGATCGGATGCGTGGCGCATCACGCGCCACGGGTCGAGATCGGCGTGCTCGGGGCCGAGCCGCTCGCGCTCTTCCGTCGATCGCTGACCTTCCCGAAACTTCTGCGCCATCGCGCCCCAGAGTTTGCAATCCGTCCCCGCCAGCAACTGCCGCCAGCGATCAAATGACTGGCCCTGATGCCACAGCGAGTTGGCTTCCGAGGGCGCGAGGAAGTCGATCAGGCCTTCCTTCGCCCAGACGACCGGGTCGAGTCCCTCCATGCGGCAGGATGGAAAACCACTTGAGTATCGCCAATCGCCGTTCACCTGCGCCATGACAGGAATGCGGCGGCCGCGTTCGCGTTCGACTCGGTCGAGTGCCTCGCGCAGGTCTCGCATGAACTCGGTCACGAATCCGCACCCGTGGTCGATCCACGGATCGAACCACTCATCGCGCGGCGCCTTTTTCGGGTCGATCCCGTGCTGTTTCTTGAACGAGTCGAGCACCGCCGGCTCCCACCCGACCAGCGGCGGTTTGCGCACGAAGTCGAGGTAAAGGCCGTCCACGTTGTACTTCGCCTGTTCGGCAAGCGTGCGGACTTTCATGTCGCGAATTTCGGGATACGCGAACGACATCGTGCATTGGTAATGCGGCGTGAAGTCGGATGCCTGCACGCGTTTGTCTTTGTGCTTGAGCAGAAACCGGCCGCCGGGATAGTCGTCGCGAAAATCGTGTTCGTGGTTCTTGCTGATGCGGTCATTGGCCCAGAGCTGCAGACCGTTCTCGTGAGCGAATTTGATGGCGTAGGTCAGCGGATCAACTTTGTGTCGAGCGAGCATGCGCATGACATCGGCGGTGCGTGCTCGATGATCGGCCCTGAACTCCTTTTGTTCCTGACCGTGCCAGCCGAGAGCTTCGGACGAGTACAGCGGACTGTAGCTGCCGACACCCGTGCCCCAGAAGATATGCGTGAACGTGCTGACGGCGTACGGGGCGAGCACGGTGTCGAGGTCGCTCGGTTTTTCGATGCGAAACGTGCTCATCGTCATGGCGCTGTCGAACACAACGCCGGCGTGCGCAGGCATCAGCCGCGGGGCGCTAGCCCGCGGTTTCGGGGATGTGTTTGACGTTTGTGGCTCGACTGAACCGGGGGCTAGCGCCCGCCGGCTGATCGTTTTGGGTTTCGCCGCTGGTGTCAGTGTCACATACGCAATCGCGGCATAGGAAACTGGTTCGGTGCGGATCTGCAGCGTGCTTCCTTCGTCCAATTCAAACACGCCGAGCATGCCATCCTGAACGGCCGGAACAGAATCTTCCACGAAACGCATCGGACGCACGCGACGCCAGACTCGCTGGCCGGGAATCTTTACCTGCATGGCGGCGTTGCGATACTTGGGCCTGACAACCATTCCCAGATGCAACTCAAAGTGGCCGGAGTTCTCCACCGGTAGTGGAATCGAAATGACAGGAGCCGGATGCTCCGCAGAGACGATCCAGACAGAGTCGTTTCGCGTTCGATGTTCCTTCCTCGTCCAGCCGTCGGGAAGATCCAGATCAGCGAGATTCACAGTTAGGGTGCGTTGCTCAGCCCACACGGATCGAGCGAATGGATCGAGGAGCAATCCGCCTGTTGCCAGCGAAACGCCCGTCATAAAGTGTCGTCGAGAGGTTGTTGTCATGTTTATTATTCCTTGCCGTCATCGAATGAACTCAGCGGCTGGGCAAGCCCCCACGTCGTCGTGAGTCCGCCCAGCCCCGTCGTCTGGGAAGACAGGAATGCACGTCGGGAAAGTGTTGTATGGATATCTTGTTGCATGGTTCTTCAAGTCAGATAACTCGCAGGCCGGATCCAGCGCAGCACAGTTTCGGCGTGTTTGACTCTGTCGGAACTGCGCTGCGCTGGGTCCGGCCTACTAATCATTCAATCCACATACAAAAACGCATTGTTACTTAACAGGAACTGGCAAAAGGTCGCCAGCGCCTGTTTCTCTGGCTGATCGGCGAACCGGACTTTCTTCGTCTCCTCTGGTGTCAGTTCGCTGATTCGCTGCTCGGCTAGTTTCATTTGCACTCCGAGGAACGCCACGCTTCGTTTGATCTGTTCCGAAGTTGGTTCACTCGCCAGAGCCAATCGCCACGCATGACGAACCTGCGCCGCGACATCGTTGCCGGCATCTTTCACAACTCGCTCGGCGAAAAGCTCTGATTGCCTCAGCAGTTCCGCGTTGTTCATGAACAACAGCGACTGGCTCGCCACCGTCGATGAGTTCCGCTGCTGGCAGTTGGGTGTCATCGTCGGAGCATCGAACGCTGCGAGCATGCCCAGCTTCAATGTTCGTCGCGCCTGCACGTAGATACTGCGTCGGAAGGCGGCGTTTCCCTTCAACGCAATGACGCGTCCTTCGCGGTCGTTCTTCGGCGTGCCGATCACCACCTGCCCGACGCCATCGGCCGTCACTGGCATCGGCGGCCCGTAAAGCATCGCATTGAGATTTCCCGAAACGGCAAGCACCGTGTCGCGAATCGATTCCGCATCGAGTCGCCGCAGATTCATCCGGCCCAGCAAGAGATTGTCCGGATCGATGGCATCGAGCGTCTCGGTCCGCTTCGACGATTGTCGATATACGGTCGACATCATGAGCAGCTTGTGGAACGCCTTGAGACGCCAGCCGCTATTGACGAAGTGATCGGCCAGCCAGTCGAGCAGTGCCGGATGTGTCGGTCGATCGCCCTGGGAGCCGAAGTCGCTGGGCGTGCCCACGATGCCGCGTCCGAAGTGATGCAACCAGATCCGGTTGACCAACACACGTCCCGTGAGCGCGTGCCGGCCGTTGGTGAGGTGTCTGGCGTACGCGAGACGGCGGCCGGTCGTTTCCAGTTCGAGATCATTGGCCGGGACTGCCGACACATCACGGCGCGTCAGCACAGATAGCTCGCCCGGCAACACTTCCTCGGCGGGCTGCGTGTGGCTGCCTCGACGAAACAGATGCGTGATGGGAGCTTTGCCGGGGGGCTCGAACAAAGCCCGGACGAAATTGTCCTTCGGCCGCCGGGCGGTGATCTTCGCGACGCGATCGTTGTAGTCCGCAAGTTCCTTCTGGTAACGCTCCTTATAGGCCTGAGCGAGCGTGCCGATGCCGACGTTTAACTTCGGGTACTTCTTCAGGATCGCAGCCTGCTCCGGCGTGCGGTCTCTGCTGCTGCGATTCAGAACGGCGTCGCGAATGATGTCAGCCTTCGCCTTGACCTCGGCCGGCAGTCTGGCCAACTCAAGATCCAGTACCTCGGATCGGTGCTGCTTCAACTGCTCGTTGCGTTCGTCGGCCGCCTGAGCCAGCTCGGCGTCGACTTGTTCGGCAAGCTGACGCTCCGAGTCACTCCAGAGCGAAAGCCGTCGGTCTTCCGGCGCGAGCCAGTTCTTCCAGTCGTAGGCAGGCTCAAAGATCGCTCGGATGCGGTGATAGTCCACGTGGGTGATCGGATCGAAGCGGTGGTTGTGGCATCGGGCACAGCCAACCGACAACCCCAGCAGCGAGGTCGAAACAATGTTGATCGTGTCGGCCACGACTTCGTTCCGGGCGACGTCCTGATCGACAGCCCTGTCGCCAGTCCCGTCCGGCCCGTTGCGGAGAAAACCGGTCGCAATGAGCCGGTCCTTGTCGGCGTCCGACAGATTGCGATACGGGCGAGCAACGAGTTCATCCCCTGCCAGTTGCTCGACGAGGAACTGATCGAATGGCTTGTCGGCATTCAGCGAACGGATGACATAGTCGCGATACTTCCACGCCGATTCGCGAACGCGGTCTTTCTCGCTGTAGCCGTCGCTGTCGGCATACCCGGCCACGTCCAACCAGTGCCGAGCCCAGCGTTCGCCGTAATGATCCGAATCGAGCAGCCGGTCCAGCAAATGCGACCATGCTTGCGGATCATCATCAGCCAGAAAAGCATCGACGTCCTCGGGAGACGGCGGAAGTCCAAGCAGATCGAAGTAGGCCCGCCGAATCAGCGTCCGCTTGTCGGCATCAGGCGAAAAGCCGAGAGGCTCGCCGTTCAACAAGGCATTTGCTTTTGGCTCATTTCTGAGTCCCTCACGTTCAAGCCGCTCCAGCACAAACGCATCGACCGGAGTTCGCACTCGATCCGCCGCTATGACTGTGGGAACGGGCGGAGACACAACCGGTTGAAACGACCAGAACGCCCGTTCTTCAGCGGTGAAGGCCAGCTGATCGGCACTGGCCGGTTCCGGACGCGCCGTGCGAGCCCCCTGATTAATCCACTCGCGAACGACTCGCAGTTCTTCCGCCGAAACCTTCTTCTCACCCGGCGGCATCTCGCCACTTTCGAGCCGCTCGATCAGATAGCTCTCCCCCGCCTTGCCCGCAACGACGGCCGGTCCCGATTCACCTCCTGCGACAAGCAGCCGAACCAGCCGAACATCGAGTCTTCCTTCTGTCTTCGCCTCTTCCCCATGGCAGTGAAAGCAATGTGATTTAAGAATTGGCCGAACATCGGCCTCGAACGTCCGCTTCGTCTCTGCATTCGCCATTCCAGCCACGAGTAAGACGCAAGCCGCAGGCAGGATGCACCCCCCGAGACCCAACTCAACCAGCATACGACGAGACACATTCGATTGGTTTACGTTTATCATGCATCTCAGTTTAGTCGTGTTCATCAGGCTTCACGACTGCAGGGTTGCTGATGCGTGAATAGGCGCTCGTGAGGCCGGAGTGCTCGCGGGCGCGGACGGTATAATAATACTGTCGGCCAGGATTGGGGAGTTTCGTGTCGGTGAACTGCAACGCGCTGAGGCTCCACACACGGGCGCCGCTCCAGTGCATGGCCGGCTGGCTGGCTTCATCGCCGCGCTCGCAGTTGAGGAATGTGGTTTCGCTCTTGCCGCTGTAGGTCACAGTTTCCGGCTTGGCCATTGAGTGGTTACCGGCTATCAGGAGCCTGCCGCTGTTCGGAAAGCCCTCGGTGGTTTCAACAGTCAGCGTCGTGGCCTTCGCGTCGATGTGTTCTCCGGTGAGGATGGTGTCAATCACCGGAACAACGCCGACTTCTTCAAACACGCCCGTGCGGTCCAGCTTGACACCCTGCAGGTTCGGACGCCGCGAGGGCACGCTGCGCAAAATGACGTATTCCTTCGTTTCGGTGTGGCGGCGTGCGGGTTGCCATGTCAGCAATGGACCGTCCGCGCGGTTGTTGGCAAGGTGCGGCTGGCGAGGCGCTTCCGGCTGTTTCACGACGGCGAGGTACATGTCGCCTTTATTCTTGTCCCGCGAATCCTTATCGGAGATGAATAGCAGCTTGGTGCCATCCGGACTCCAGTGGACCGTCGGATGCGTGATGTGGCCAGACTCCCACGAGGCGTGGTGGTAACAGAGCACGCGAAGCGGAACCGATCCGTTCAGTGACACGATCAGCACAGCTCCGGGGTAAGTGTGGCCAGCGTTGTCCACGGCGACAAACCGACCGTCGGGACTGATCGCTGGATGGCTTCCCAGCCACGTCAATTCCTTCGTCACGTCGCGCCGCAAACCGGTTTCGATGTTGTAAAGACCCGCGGAACACTGACCGAGCCACTTAGAAGGATCGCCACCCTTCGGATCGCAGATCAGCATGTGCTGTCCGTCCGGCGTGAAGTATTCGTGCCCGCCTTCACCGATCAGCCGCGCACCAGAGCCGTTCGGCTGAACGACATACTGTTGCCGGGAGGACTTCATCCGGCGCATGTCCATGCGGCCGGGAATCCAGCCGATCCGGCCGTGTTTCGTCTCGCCCTCGAAATCGAAGTAACCCGTGCCGTCCATCTTCACAAACGACGACATCACGACGTCCTGCTTGTCGCTGTCGGGCTGTTTGATAATCCGGGTGAACAGCACGCTTTCGCCATCCGGGCTGACACCCATTTTATTCATTTGCGATTCGAATGGACCGGCAATGCGACGCGACTCAAACGTGTTAACGTCGATCACTTGCAATTCGTATTTGTCGTTCAAGTAAGGCGTGCAAACGATTTCTTTGCCCGAACGAGACCACACGCCGTACACCGCCGGCCCCTTCTGATCGGTGACGCGAGTCATCTTCGATCCATCCGCCGTCATCACGAACAGGTGCCACGCTCCCGTCCGCTTGGATCGAAACAGGATCTGCGATCCATCCGGCGACCACGGATCCTTGCTGCGATCCGGAATGATCTCGACCTCCGGATCCGTCGTCAGCCGCCACACTTCCGCGCCAGTGACTTCGTCTCGGTAGTCGCTCCGTTCCGACTGCCAAACGCGATTGTCTTCACCAGCGGAGCAGATAGTGGCCGTCGTGGCCAGAATGGCTATTAAGATGATTCTCATGGTTTCACTATTTGCGTTGCTCGTCCGGGAACGTCTCTGAAACGTCGCCGTCGTCGGTGATGAGGATCTGATCGACCAGGATGCCCGTGTCGGTCGTCGTGAATTGCAGGTTGCCCTTCCTACGGGAAAGCGGGATGGCTTTGACGCTGGCTTGGGTCCATTTCCACTCAGTTGTATTGACTGTGATGTGCCCCGCATGCGTTTCGCCAAACTTGACTCGGAACTTGCCGGACTCTTCGGTTCGACGGCATTTAACTCGCGCCCAGACCGTGTAATTCCCGTCCTTCGGAACCAGCAGTTGCTGCGTGGCCGTGGCGACGAGGCCGGGCTTCAGCTTGTCGCGAAACAACAGATCGCGGTCGAGGATGCCGACCGCGTAGGCGTTGCGAGCGGTGCGTTGGTCAAACCACGGTTCGAAAGGTTTGGTGAAGTCGCTGAACTCGGCTTCGAGAACAATGCGAGTCGGGCCGGTCCCGTTTACCGATGCTTCGTTGGAGAAGGCGCGGCTTTCCAGACCTGAATGCTCAACTGAGGTCACGACGTAGTAGCCGTCCTTCGCAACTCTGAATGGTGACTCGATCGGCGCATCGGTCAGACGGCGGTAGTTGGCTCCACTCGTGATTGAATGATAGACGTGGTAGCCAGCGATCTCGGCTGCGTAGCGCGGCGCGTTCCAAAGGAGCTTTCCACCTTCAATTCGCACATCGACCGGCGGCAGCGGATAACGCGCGATGGCGAAGTAGACGTCACCCTTTGATCGCCGGCTGTCGGACAGCATCGGTGAGGCGTAGGCGACTTTGGTTCCGTCGGGACTGGTTGCTTGTCCGGAGAAGAAGACGGTGGCATCGCCGCGCTTCTGGCGGAGCGACTGCAGCCGCTCGCCGTAGTCGTGGTAGTTCATCGAGGCAATCGGCCACATCGAACCGTGCCGCATGTCGAAGAAGAACAACGGCAACGGCCGCAGGTCGCCGCGCATGGTGCCGAAGTCGCGATGCCAGACCCATTCGGGGTGATCGAGATACGGGAAGTTGCCGAGATGCCAGACCTCACCGGTCTTGCGCGATTGCACGGACATCGTGCTCGTCTTCTGGAACGATTCGAGCAGCAGTTCGCGATCCGGCGACAGCGCCTGATGCCCGCCGCCCATGTTTTCCGCGCGACGAACAGCAATACCGTTGGACAGCACGCGGCGTTTGATTCCCGGCTTCAATCCTTCAATCACCCGCGACGGTTTGCCGATCTCCGGCGTGACTGGAATCATCCAGATTTGACCGGGGTTGATGCTGTTCTCTGGCGTCTTCAGAAAGGAGTTATGCAGCTTCAGCCAGTTCATGATGTAACTGACATACCAGCGTCCCTTGTCATCGATCGACCAGAACGGATCGTTCAGGTAGTCCTTCGCTGGATCATCGGAAGCGGTCGCCGGCTTCAGTTCGCGGAAATCGTCGCCGTGCGAATCGGACACCGCCAGCAGCCGCCGGTCGTCGGAAATCCACAGCGATCGCAGGTTCTCATCCGCATTGACAAACGTGCCCGGCTCGTCCGGTGCCATCTTCACCAACCGCCAGCCGTCGCGCGTTGGAAGTTCGATGTCCGCGCTCGCGTTGGTTACGATGTTCGTCAAACCGTAGCCGTTTTTGCGGTATTCGGTGATCATCCAGTCGGACGAGTCGCGGTCACTCGGTAGATGGTCGCGCATCCACTTCGCGGGCCAGGCGAGGTACCGCGAGTCGATCCTCTCGGCCTTCCAGGGACCGAATCGCGCAGAGCCATCCGTCCGCAAAACATAACCCGGTGTGGGAACGAAAAGATATTTGCCGTTGTGGGTGAAGTTCGGTGTGCCCGGATACTGCAACTGCGTCCGAAGCCCCTGGGTGACCAGCCACAGTTCAGCACCGGTCCACGTGTCTTCGAACTTCTCGAATCCGATCTGATCCGGCTTTGGCCACGCCTTCAATTCGCTTAATCCATGAATCCGGTCGACAGGCAGCTGCTGGCCCCAGCGATGATCGAGCTGCGTGTCGCCCAGACGAATCAACTCGACCGAATCGAGCTCAATCGTTCCGCCGGCTTTGTTTTCGATCGACGCGGTGATCGTGCGCGGTTCGCTGCCGTTCTCGATGACGAAGGGGAGTTCACGGAGTGTGAATTCTTCGGATCGCGCGAACGGCATGGTGTACGCGCCGTAGTACGGCGCGGTGAACGGCGTGCCTTCGGTGTCGTAGTCCAGGGCGCCCTGCACCGACATCCGTGCGACGATCGCGTCGCTTTTCGCCCAGGCGCGCAGGACGTAGTGACCGGGCTCGGTCAGTTCGATCTCGTGCGAGATGCTGCGCTGGTTTTCGTCCAGAATCCTGTTTTCGATGCTGGGAAACGAATTAGCGGTCATTTCGCGCAGCGGCCAGACTTTGACATGGCCATATCGACAACTGAGCGTGTGGCCCATTTGTCGAAAGCCGATCCAGCCGGGCATTTCGAGCGGCTTATCATCATCGAAAGCAACCGCAACCACATCATCGACCATCACGCGAATCGTGCCGCCGCTTTTGTAGATCCGCACGGTTTGAAACGTTCCGGTTTCGCCGCCAGTGATGAGATCGTTACCGCTGGCGATCAGCACTTTGCCCTTGTTCTTCCGCAGATTCGCCTGCCCGCCGCGTGTGCCCGCGTTCGCTCCGGCTCCCGCCCAGTAGGAAACGTGATAACTCTTCAGATCGCCGTTCCAGTACTGTTTGAACGTTCCATCCCGCGGCTTGATCGGCGCCTTGAAAATGTTCTCGCCGTTCAGCCCGGTCGTGTTGAAGAAGACGATGTTCAGCCCCTGCTTCCGATCATGAGGCCGCACGGTGAACTCCAGCAGGAAGTCCGCCGGAATCTGTCTTGTGAGCCAGAAGACCTGATGCTTCTCGCTCTTCAACAGCAGGTTGCCATCGTCGGTCACACGGGCAACGTCTCCGCCTTCCAGCTTCCAGTCATTCAACTCATCGGGATCGTCGAAGGATGCTTCGTAAACCGGACGACCAAAATCGACGTCGCTGGGAACGAAACGTTTACCGACTAAATCATGCGGTGGGAGCGTTTGCTGTGACCCAGCAATTGCTGGTAAGAGCAGCACGACCACGACGAGTGAAGTAATTGGGAGTTGTTTCATGAGACGTTGTATCTGGTCGTGGGACAGTGAGATCGAGGACAGAAAAATGAAGAATCCTGCCTCACATATTCTTGTCCTCAATCTTCCTGTCTTTCCACCCTCTCGCGCCACGCTTCCCAGTCGCGGGCCATGGCCGTCACGCGCTCAGGGAATGTTGCGGCGAAGTTATTCGTTTCGCTGCGGTCAGTTTTCAGGTCGTACAGTTCCCACCGCTTCTCACTTGCTCCCCAGACGAGTTTCCAATCGCCCTGTCGGATCGCGCGATTGCCGAATAACTCCCAACTTAATGACTTGTGCCCGTCACGTTTTTGACCGCGGAAGATCGGTAAAAGACTCTTGCCTTCGACTGGGAGAATTACGTTGCCTTTGAACTCACGCGGATAATCACTTTCGGCTAGTTCGAGTAGCGTCGGCATGAAGTCGATGATGTGGCCGACCTGATGTGCAATCGAGCCGCGTGCGACCTTGCCCGGCCAGCGGACGATCATCGGTGTGGCGATGCCGCCCTCGTAACACCACGTCTTGAACTGACGGAACGGAGCATTCTGCGCCCAACCCCAGCCTTTGCCAACAAACTCGTAACCGCGGCCGTCGCCGACCGGCACATCTTTGTTGTATTCAAAGAAACCTTCTTCCTGTCCGGGCCGTCCGCTCGGCCATGTCGCACAGCCGCCGTTGTCCGACAGGAACATCACCACGGTGTTGTCTGCGACGTCGGCTTCATCGAGCGCTGCGAGGACTCGCCCGATGCCGCGATCCATTCGATCGACCATGGCAGCGTACGCTTCCATGCGGGCTTCCTCGCGATTCCGTTCGGCGACAGACAGCTTCTCCCAATCAGGAACGTCGTAGTCGTAGCGGTAGTCGCCCTTCTTATCCTCTTCGGCCGAGAGTTTCGGCAATGAAGCGAACAGGCCCAGTTTGGCCTGCCGCTTGTGTCGCCGCTCGCGCATCGCGAGATAACCATCCGAGTACTTACCGCGATATTGCGCAATATCTTCGGCGAATGCGTGCAGCGGAAAGTGCGGAGCGGTGTAACACAGATGCACGAAGAACGGCTTCTCGCCTTTGGCGAAGCGTTTGATCGTCGCTGCGGCGTGATCTGAAAATGCGTCGGTTGTGTAATAGCCTTCAGGAAACTCCGTTATTCGCTCGTCGTTGTGAGCGAACGGCCGGAACCGACCGCCGTTGTAGAACACAGGATCCTGTTTCGCCGGATTGAAGAAGTTGCAGCAACCGTCGAGTACGCCGTAGTACTCATCGAAGCCACGATCGATCGGTCGTAGCGGCGGCTCACTACCAAGATGCCACTTTCCCGTCAGCGACGTTGCATAGCCGGCCTGCCCCAGAGCCTCACCCAGCGTGATCATGTTCGTCCGCAAACGAGGCCGCTTCGCTTGGCGCGGGAACAGCCCAGTCAGCAGCGCCGACCGAGTCGTGACACAGACAGCACAGTTATAAAACTGAGTGAAGCGCATCCCGTCCGCTGCGAGTCGATCGAGATTCGGCGTGCGAATCTCGCCGCCGTAACAGCCCAG
>NYXM01000148.1 GCA_002685655.1 Planctomycetaceae bacterium | reverse complement strand
TTCCAGCGGACAGGCCGAAAACGGTTGCCACAGTTCTTACGCAGGCACAGCCGCGGTGGCAAACAGCCAGCGGTAGTGGATTTCCCGTCGTTGTTAACGACCGAGTCGCGATGGGAACAGCTCGTGGAAGGGCAGTGGGTAAATGCTGAATGGACGCCAGAGTTGCATCGGACGCCAGCGAAGTAGCACTAACTTGTAATTGCGCCACCGCCCACTTCCGCGCTCTCTCGCCACTCGCCACCCTGTTGGTTTCTATCACCGCAACAACTCGGGGCGAATCATGGCGACTGCATCAGAACAACTGGCTGAACTCCAGCGAGAACTCGCCGAGTTGGCCAAGCAGGCTGAACGATTGGCGGGAAGGGCGCGGGAGATCAGCGATCGGCTAATGAGGTGACAGCGCCCTCGAACGCTTCGGTCGTCCACACCGGAGCTGCTAGGGATCTTCGTAAACGCCCTGGGTCTTTCCCACAGGTAAGCAATCTCGGCAAGAGGTCTTAAGTTCGGCGTTATGAACACCGAATCGCGCAACGAAATTCACGAAACGACGCCGGGTGCGCTACAGACTGACCGCCGTACATGGCGAGGTCGTCCGAGGGGGTATTGGCATGACGACGTCTCTAATCGTACATCGCCTTGATGATCTCGACCGCTTGATGGACACCGTTTTGATAGCAAGGAGGCGGATTCTGGAGATCTTTGTCGTCCGGCGCGAGCGCAGCGGCAACGTGTTGCCGCACTGCCTGAACATCGGTGGCTCTTTCTGCGGACCGCAACCTTCTTTGTTGGCGATCATAGAGTCGCGGCCACGACAATCCGATGAACCGCGTTCCCGTGGCACGCGCCTCGTGCACGGTGTTGTAACCACCGCTGCCAACAATGACCGAAACTCCGCGAATTGCTTCCAGAAACGGCCAGAGGTTTACCGTCGTCAAGCCGGGCGACGACTGGCAAGCAGCGACTTCCGCACGATTTGTGTGCAGTGTCACAAAGCGAACGGTCGCCACCGTTGCGAATTCGTTGGCAAGTTGAACCGCCAGGCGGCGCATCTGGTCAGCTTCTTCGGCTCGGCCACAACCGATGACCGCCACGACCGGAGCTGTGTCTGATTCGACGTTGAGCAAGCGCCGAGCATCGGTTGGGGGCAGCAACTCATGATCGTCGCGGATCAACCACGGCGCTGTCCGCAGGGCCTGCGACGACGATTCGAACGGTGCCGATTCACCCGGCACCAAAAGTCGATCGAATTGATTGATCACGGTCGCCAAGCCGAATTGAGCGATATATCGCGGATTGAGATCACGATGGACGAGGACCTTAGGGCACGCCAGACCAGGCAGGATCGCGGCAAGTTCGCCAGCGAGACCGCGAGGAAACGTATCAACGACCAGTACGTCAAATGGTGTGGCCTGAAGTATATCGACAACCCGAGTCGCTGTCTCTTCGCGGTTGAAATCAGGGCTGAGCGTCACGATTCGATGACGGACATCAACCTCACTCGCCCCTGATTTACGAGCACTTGAATCACGCGCGCCTAACTCGTCGGCCAGTCGCAGGCCCTCGGCAAACGGGCTGTTGGTCAGCAAGCATATTTGCGTCTGAGGACTCTGCTCGTTTTCAAATCCTGGGCGTCCAATGGCGGCGCGGGCCAGCGCGATGGCGCGCGTCAGATGGCCGATCCCGCCCCCGAGGGCGTACAACATCCAGCGCCGGTACTGGCGATTTGCGGCGGGCATTCAGCTTTCGCTCATATCGCTTTCAAAGCCTTCATCCCCCTCGCTTGCCAGGCTCTCCGCGTCAGCTTCGGTAAAGTCATGGGGGTCATGAACACTCGATCCGTGATGGTGATAGCTATCGTAGTAAGTGGCCCCATAGTAGTATCCGCCGTAGAAATAGGGATCGTGGTCGTCGTAGTGGCGCGAGGGGCCGTATTGCCGCCCTGTTTCATCGCGGCCCCTGCGTTTCCGATCTTTCTTCGCGCATGAGGTGCACAAGACGTTTCCATCGAACGCGTGAGAGTGATCTTCGCAAACCGGCTTTTGACACGAGCTACAGTTCCCAATGGGAGACCGGAAGCACTCGTGACTGAACAGGAATCCGGACTTCTCGTTGCAGATCCCCATATTCCATTCTTTGGCCATTGTAGGACGTCTCCTCCTGTAGCCGACTGACGTGCCGGATGGACTAAGCGATGCTTAGAAATGAATGCGCGGTTTGCGGTTCAAAATCTCTGGATTTCTCAGCCTTCTTATGCGAGTCACTATGCAATTATATTCAACCCCGCTTTAGCGACCGTCGTGGATGATGAGCATCGTCATGAGCGCGGTTCGAAGCGGCAGACTGTCAACGGCCTCTAAACCAAGACAAGCGACCGCAACCGTCGCGATTTCGTCCTTCGTGTAAAAGACGGTCTGTTCCGAGGCATCTCTCAGAGACGTCTTACCATCCTTCAGCTTCACCTTGAACATGCTTTTCTCCGCCGCGTCTTCGATCTCGAATCCATACTCGCGTTTCTTGATCTTGTAGATCAATTTTTCCTGGCCATCCTCGAGTTTCCAATCACCATCATCTTGTCGCTGAAGTTGCCACAGTTCGACATCTTGAGCGGAATTCTTGATCTTGTATTTGCCAGGCGAGGCAATCACGTAGCCGAGAACTGTGTCGTCGGCGTCTTTGACCTTCAACTTGGAATCGCTGAGATTAAACCGGGCGATTTCCTGTTCGTCAGAATCCACGAGCTTCGCGCCGTCGTCCTGCGGCTTGACCGAAAACTCCGTATCCCCCTGGCCGGCCTTGAACTTGATTTTCCCGGTCAGGCCGCCTTTTGCGCTTGATTCGCTGTCCGTCGGACGTTGTGTGGTGGGCTGCACGGTCACGGGCGCGTCGCCGCCATGGTCGGATCCACCGCAACCGGCAAGTGGCACCATACAGGCAGCGCCGCACAGCAGGCTCAGTTGCCAAGCCTGTGATTTCCATTGGGATGTGAATCGGAATCTGCTGGATTGGTTCATGTGAAGACTCTGCTCATTCACTTCGAATTGTTCAAGAAACGATATAGGCTCAGAAACATCATTGCCATCCAATTGATGCCATCGCGTGCCGCGGCCTTTTCACCGGGCCCTGGAGCGTCCCAGGTAACTCTTGACGTCGTTCTTAGCGTCAAAACATCGCCTTCCGCTACGACCGACTTCAGTTCGACCCAGGAGGGCAATTTCAGGGTCTCGTTGAGTGTTTTATACAACTCTTGTGCCTGTGGATATCGTTTCTCCTTGATTTTCAAACTGATGATTGCCTCGCTGCTATTTTTGGTCTTGTGCTTATGTTTCGTTTTTCCGCTGGCACTTCTCTTTGTACGGTGCCGGTCCTGCTGTTTCTCGATCAAGGTGACTGTGTACTTCGTCCCATCAAGAAAACGCCCCTGCATGGTGAGCCAACCATCCACGAAGAACTGAACATTCCAGTACCCGACTTTCCCCTTCCGCTGCAGCTTTTTCTTGTGGTTGTGCGGCTGAAAGTCGAGAGCGACCGTTACCGGCGCATCGTCCGCCATGTCCTTGCTCAACAACCGCAAAAGACCGGCAACAACCTCATAACGGCGGTCATCAAGGTCCAGTCGACCGTGAATTGCTCGCACGGAGAATCCGGCAATCGCCGTCACCAATCCTAACACGCCGGCCGCGCCGCCAAGGACGACGCTCTGCATGCCGAAGAAACAGGCTGCCCCGATGACGATGCCGACAATGCCAAGCCACCCAACTCCCAGCCATAAGCGGGACTTCTTTTCCTGCTCAATGTCGAATTGCCGAAGAAAGTCCATGTCTGTCAGCACCGTTTCCGCGGAACTGGTGACGTTGTAACACAGTGACCGCTTGAACTTGGCTTCGTCGAATGATGCGAGTGGTAACATGGATCGTTGCTCGATGTTTGCATCCAATAAAGGTCTTGTATCACAATACTATAGCGAACAATGGCTGGACTCGTTGACACGAGTCGGTGAACCTGCCGCAAACGAGAAACTCGCTGCTTCTTGAGATTTCCAGGAATATGGACTCGCGACATGCGAAACAGAACAAACGGATGTCTACACCATTGAGTCAGGCCATGTCAAGCACGCACGTCGTTTACGCGTCATTCGACCGGTTTCCGGCACCTAAAGGTGCTGCCACTCATATTGACGCATTTGTCACCGCATTGGGTCGGCGATTCGGTAGGGTCGATTTGCTGACGATTCAATCCGTAGCGGCCGAGTTGGCTGATGGTAAGTCGCCAATCGCGCCGGCGGGCTCGGCCAAGGAATGCGTCGCGCCCGGGCACCAGTCACCATTCGCCGCTTGGTCGGCGGATGGCGTCGTGCACCATCCGATCTGTGCGCCGGGAGAGAACCTCTTCGAACGCGTACTCAGCTTTCGATCGCAGAGCTGGAATTGGTGGCAAGAACGGTTCGGCGAAAGCCTCAAGAGCCTACCCATCATTCATTTTCGATCGATCTTCGAGGGTTACCCGATTGCTCGGCACAAGGAGCAGTTCTGCCGCAAGCTCGTCTTCGAAGTCAATGGTCTACCTTCGATTGAACTCAAGTATCGCTATCCCAACGTTGCCGACGATGTTGAACTGCTTCGAAAGCTTTACCGTCAGGAGCAGGTCTGTTTGGATGCCGCCGATTTGGTCCTGACGGTCAGCCGCGTTAATGCCGAGCACCTGTTTCGGCGAGGTGTCCCGGAAAATCGGGTTTGCGTCATTCCTAACGGAGTGGACCTGGATGTTTTCTCCTATGGTAGGCCGGCAGCGTCTCTTCCCGGCGCGTCGGCCAATGGCTGCCCCATGCGGATGCTGTATTCCGGCACAATGTCAGCCTGGCAGGGTGTTTCCGCGGCGATTGAAGCGCTGGCACTCTTTCGCCGTGATTTTCCTGCTACGCTCACCCTTGTCGGGCATGCCCGTCCGCGTCAGCGTCGGGATCTCCTCGATCGGGCCTGGGAACTCGGAGTCACCGACAGCGTCCGCTTACTGGAGCCGGTTTCAAAACGGGAGCTGGCGACTCTGCACCACGATGCTGACGTGATTGTCGCTCCACTGACTCAAAACGACCGAAATCTTGTGCAAGGATGTTGTCCGCTAAAAGTCCTTGAAGCGATGGCGAGCGGTACTCCTTTGATTGCCAGCGATATTCCGGTGGTTCGTGAATTGGCAACCAACGATGTCGAGACGCTCCTTGTACGACCGAGCTCAGCCAAGGCGATCAAGGACGGGATGCTACGATTGAAATCCGAACAAGGTCTTGCCAGGCGCCTCAGTCTGGCGGCGCGGGCACGTGCCCAGCAAGATTTTTCCTGGTCCCGGGCGCAGGCCTTACTTGTCAACGCCTACGAATCGCTGCTCAGTTAATCGCGTGGCTTCGCGACTAATCGGCTCAGCAAGCCGCCGAGCCTTGCTGCTTCCAATTCATCGTGAAAGCTCCGGGTGATACGATCACGGGCCGCGTTTGCAATCGCCTCACGCTGGTCATCCTCCAGGTCGAGGACTTCCAGGATGGCCGTACCGAGATGATTCAACTGCGCTTTCGGTATCACGAATCCATTGACGCCATGTTCGATGGCTTCGGGGAGTCCCCCCGCATCGCTGGCCAGCACAATGTTGCCACATGCCATTGCTTCCAGCACGGCGTTGGGTAGCCCGTCCCAAACCGAAGGCTGCAGCACGACATCGCATAGTTGAAAATGCCGAACAACATCGCTTTGATGTTCCAATTGTCCCGTCACCACGATTCTCGCGGCAGCTTCGGGATGGTCGCCAGCAAACGCCGCCAGGTGTGCCTGCTCGCGCGGTCGTACTTCGCCGATCACGAGAAGGCAGGCTTCGCGTATTTGTCGAACTTCGAGAAGGGCCGCGAGGATAAACGGCAGCCCCTTTTTGTGCCGTAGTTCGCCGCAGAATCCCAACACTGCCTCGTCGGGACGAATTCCCAGCGAGCCACGTAGCTCGGCACCGTGTGATCCAGCGGCTGGACGAAACAATTCGGTATCGACAACATTCGGCACCACGACAATCTCGACCTGCTGTCCCAACAACATGGTGACCTTTTTCGCAAGGTCTCGGGAAACACAACTGACGACGGTGGCGCGCTCGAGCGTCCACATCAATCGAGCAAAATCGCCGGGAGGGAACATCAGACGGTCAATGTCATTGCCCCGCGCACTGACGGTGGAAGGAAGTCCCAAAGTCTCGGCAAAAACCACGGCCATGTAGCCAGCCGGATAAACGTAGTGCCCCCACGCAGCCGAAAACCGGAATTCTTGATACAGCCATTCTAAGACGTTGGCCGTGTGCTGCATGGAGAAATCCCAATTCGAAAAGAGGCCCAGTCGGTGGACCGTGACCCCTGTGGCGCGGCCCACCGTATCGCCCACGGCAACCGTTTCAAGCTCGCCGGGAGGAAGCGACTTTGTCCAGGCAAGCACGTGGACATTCCACCCTAATTGCGAGATCGCTTCAGCCGTGCGAAACGCGCTGCGGGCCACGCCACCCAGGTCCGGTGGAAAGCGTTCGGCGATCATTAACAAAACGGGAAGACTTGGCTCATCAGTCATGTCCATCTTTCTCCTTCGACCTGTTAATCACGCGCGAAATGGAAGCAACGGCGCCACTGTGCTTGACGTACTTGCGCTTGACGTCCTTGCACTTATTAGAAGGCTCCGCCGATTAACGGTGTCCCGAGAAAAATCGCCGAACCTGTCTCGAAAGGTTGCCGAAAGAGTTCGATTGACCGTAACGTTGCACGTCATTCGCATCAAGGTGCATCCTTCGAATCGCGGCGGTGCGAAAGGCATTGCCTTTCGGCTTCTTATTAAAGTTCTCACGCGACTTTTCGAATGACCGCGGCTTCGATGTGAAATCGTCCGCGAATTCCGGCCAATACTGTTCGGGCGCAAAGAGTTTGTGCACCGAGTCGAAAACCCACTGGGCGTCGTGGTACTCGGTTTGAACTCCAGCCCGCATCAGGTCATCGATGATGGCAAAATCACCGCCAAAGTTTCGGTAGAAGATCCCCTTCCGTTGCCTCGCAATGGACTCGAGTTCCGATCGGCGGTTTCGCTCTCTTCCGTTAAACGCTCTTCGGTATTCCGTTGGTTCAGGCCACCGATTGATCGTGGGATGCTGAACGACTGTGTGCTCGTTCTTCCACAGCCCACGCGCGACCTGACACCGCGTCTGGCGATCGTAAAACTCCAGCGGCACCGTCGCGAGGTCGAGAGAAACGGAATTCGCCAGAAAATCGAGCACAAAGTCATCCGGATATTGCGGGTATCTTTGGGCGTATTTCATCCAAAGATCGATGAATTCAAGTTGCGACCCGTCCAGCATCAGTACGCCGGAAGAAAACCCTTGCGACTTTCCCGTTTGATAGCTCGAAATCAGAGGACTCGACCAGTCTCCGGGAATCGGTTTTACGATGCGGCATTCCACATCGAGCCAAAGGATCGTGCCAAAGCGCCTCACCATCTGCCGGATATAAGAGATCTTGAAATCGAAGGCCTGAATCAGATCATCAAACTCCTCGGCGAGATCTTCACAATGAATCCGGTAACCCAGTCTGCGGCAATCTTCCTGCAAGCCCGGCGCGAAACACGCAAACTTCGGAGTGAAATACGTTACGACGGTGAACGGTTGCATATCCGGCCTGCGTGATCACAGATAGTTGAAATGGTGAAGAAGTTTGACAGCGTCGGCATTCGCCATGAGTTCGTCCACGCGCTCTCGGCATGATTCTGTACGCCATTTGCCAACTGAACTCGGCGTCGGCACTCGAGCCGGATCGAACCAGGCGTTACTCGTCTTCACCGTCGCATGTGCAGGATACTCCTCCAGATGGTAGGTCATGTCAAGCTCCAGGAACTCGCACACACCGTGAATTGTTGCGTGGAATCGACTCACGAGGTCTTCATAGCGAACTGTCAACACCTGCCTGTGTTGCTCGAAGGCCAGCCCGGCTGCCACGTCTTTAACCCAGCGCGGCGGCGATACCCAGCATCGAGTTGGATCGTCAGGGTGGATCGAGCAAACGACATCGCGACCGTCGCGGACCATATGGATCAAGCGGGCCGTGCGGCCGAAATGTCGCAGGATCTGCCCAAAAAACAAGACATTCTTGGGCGTCTTCTCGCACCAGTACCGGCAGTCCGGCGGTACCGCGGTGGACAACAGGTGATTCCGGATGATCTCGGCGTCGAGCGTGGCATTCCGCCTTGGTTCCGGCCAGTACGCCGTTGGGCACAACGCCTGAGTTTCGAATGGGATCGCGCAAATCCGCGGGTGGCTCGAGAGTACCGACAGGAGCAGCGTCGTACCTGACCTCGCACACCCTCCAATCACAACCGGGCAACAACCGCGCCAGCGTCTTTGACTTGTCGGCCAGGACATCTTCGACAATGACGTCCGCAAGCGAATCAGATTCAGGAAATCCACTTTCACAGCCCGGCCCTCTTGTCTTGTTGGTTAACACGAACCGAACCGTCATTCGTCCATACGGTATTTTCGGTCGGCCAACTTGCGTAAGCGTGTCCGCTTCAGTTCCTTTCGCCATTCCTCAATGGGATCAATGTCGGGGTCGTCCTCAATCGCTTGAACGGAATCGCACGCGTTGGCGAAGGCTGAGAATGCCATCCCCATGGTGCTGATAACCGGAATGAGCATCAAGGCGACAAACACCTTTCCCCAAATCCCAATCGGCGCGGCATCGCCATATCCCACCGTGGTGGCCGTGACAATCGTGAACCAAGCCGCATCCACCAGGCTTCCGAACTTTTCAGGCTGGTGAGGGTATTCGAGATTCAGACAGACAACGCCAAAGAACAGCCAGACGATTCCGAGAGAGAAGGCGATACCCTTCAGGTCGTGGTAGGCACGGTAAAACTTGAGAGCTGTGAGCTGCAGAGTTCGGCTGTAGCGAAAGAATTTGAGGAGACGCAGAACTCGAAGGGTGCGAACGACTCCTAGCATTGCGGTTGGTACGAAAAATCCAATCCAGAACGGTGCCACAGCGATTAGATCGATAGCCCCCCAGACGTTGAAGGGATACGACGAAATAGGAGCACTTTGGACAGTCGACATCCGGTGCCAACATCTGGCCACGATTTCAAGGGTAAACAAGCCCGCGATGCCGCGTTCCATCCACAAGAAATAGGATGGCGATTCGTAACTGTTGTCCCAATCGTTTCTAAGACTCAGTTCTCCCTCGATGAGGTACATGGCCACGCTGACAACCACCAACGGCTTGGCACACACGTCGATCCATCTGATGATTGCGCTCCGGTGATCTGGGGAGATCTGTGGCATTCGGGATGTCTCGACCTGTAAGTTCGGCGATCCAAATTCGTAGTCGACCGATGACGTCCGAAGGGCCTGGACCGCTCGACTGCCTCAATATGTGATACAGGCTCCAGTCCGGCATTGCAACGAGATCAACAACGGCACAACGTGTCTCGATTTGCCGTCGTGTTACCGCCTGCAGCCCCATCCAGTGTTGTCCCGCGAATGACGGCCACAATTTTACGACCGCCCCGGCATGACGCCAGCGGGCGAATTTAGAGGAAATGGGTATCCACTTCCCTCAAGTGACCCCAACATGTAGTGTTGAGGCATGGAAGACTATCCTAAAACGCTGATGGAATTTGAATCG
>NYXM01000147.1 GCA_002685655.1 Planctomycetaceae bacterium | reverse complement strand
TCGGCGTACGCAGTCTCTCCGAATCGGGTCGATTACTGCACGGCAAAGGCGGGATTGCAGATGGTCACGTGGCAACTGGCTTGCCGATTGGCCGAGCACGGGCATCTTTCCAGTAATCGACACTGACAACTGTCTAGATACCAACTCAAACGGCGTTTCTCTGCCGGGTTCTGCCTTGTTGGCACCCGTTACCGGGCTATCATTCTCCATCCAATTTCGACGAGTGGCGCTACCAAGTCGAATTCGCCGCATCGAAAGTCCGGTCTTCCGAACAAGCTGCACAAGGTCATTACGTAGACGTTGAGCCGAATCCTCTTGGACCGTTCTTCTGGTGAGTGCCGCAAGTTCCTCTGTCTTCCTCTTGAACAGCTCAGCGTGCCGAGGAAGCTCGGCAATCGCCGCGTTGGTCTTCTCCAACTTGGCATGGGCTTCCTTTTTCAGTTTTCGTGCCTCGATATATCCATCGACAGCCGGCCAAACCACCACGAGCCCCGTTAGCAACGTGAGGATTATGACGACCTTCTGACGATGCGGGTACGTCAGGAGCGGTTGTAATGTCGAATCAATCATTGCTGGCGGTACTTTCGACAAGGTCGTTACGATCGACATATCTGCACTTTATGTCGAACCGGATAGCTGGCCCGTCCACGTTGACCGGCACTTGGCTTTCCAAGTTGACGTCATCCAACACGGGGATTTGCTGGAGATAACGTACAAAGTCAAAGATTGCATCTTGGGTCCGACTCGGCCCCGTGATCGTCACAGCCCCACTCTGTTCGACGCGAATCCCATCCAGCCAGACAGGTTCAGGCATGGATCGCCCGATCAGCGACAGCAATTTGTGCCAGCCTGGGTTAAATGCCCCCGCGTCGATCTTCTTTAGATGGACAATTCTCGTGGTGGCGACGCCCGTCTGAGCTCGCATTTCCTTGACTCTCACCATCTGTCCGTTCAACTCTTCCTGTTTGCGATCTATGCCGCTGGTGGCACGATTCTCAACGAAGGTCCCGACGCACAGTAAGACTGCCAAGAGAACTACGGCAGCGATGGGCCAGGCCAACTTTATGAGTCCGGGGATGATTGGTTCGCGCCGCACACTACGCACAAAGTCCACCAGATTGGCGATCCCCCGCACGTCGGCCGAAGGCTCGAGGTCAGCATGATTGAGCAGCGCGGCACCCAACGGTGCGACGAGCTGATCGTCATCGACCTCATCACCGGCGAAACCACATTCGGCCAAAATCGCTTCAGCCGACAGACGCGTTGATTTCAGTTCGGAGACTTCGGAAAGTTCTTTGCGTACCTCGGCGACATCCTCCTGTAGTCCACTAATGAAGACCTGGCTGATGCTTCCTTCAACAAATGGGAAATGGCGGTTGCAATACCGTTGAATCCGCTCCAAGTGCCGTTGGATGACCTGCGCGACTTGGGTTTTTGAATTCAACCCGCCCGGTCGATAGTCGAACAACAACCTGCCTTTGTACGTCACTCCGACATCGACATCGTTTTCATTCAATTGGACGATGATCGCAGGCGATTCGTTCGCGGACGGCATTTTTGTGACGGCTCGGCACATCGAGACCATCGCGTGTTCGATCAGGTCGACTTTCAGGTTAGCCTGCGTCAAGGTGTCAACGATGATTTCCAAAGTGTCACGATTGGTGACTGTCAACCAACCTTGGATCTGTTTGGCGTCGATGGTAAGCAAGCTTCGGGCGATCGCCTTTTCACCCGGCCCAAGCATCAAGTACTGGTTGCTGCGGTCGTGTAAGACTCGCAATTCGTCCAGGACCTTCTCGCGTTCGCCCGCGGCAACTCGCGTCACACAGTAATTGCTGTTGAGCGCCACGTGCACCGACATGCCCGAGAGTTTTTCTTCGGTAACCAACGTGCCGATCGCAGCGGCAAGTTCTTCCGCCCCACCAGGCTCGTTGATTTCTTTTGCTTCTTCACGCCATGACAACCGACGTCCGCGAACGTTCGTGCCGCCATCGGGTGGATGCTCAACCACGACCAGAGCAACATCGTCTTGCGATATTTCTATCGCGACCTGATGGCTACCGGACTTTTTTTGCCTCTTGCTCATCGCCATGTTCCTTTTTGTCGTCACCGGTTTCTCGGTGGCTTGGCGGAGGTTGCTGTTGATCGTTCAGCTAGAACGGCCTAGTGCTCTGTCAAGACTAAGAATTAGGGTTGTCGAGCCTGATTGTCGTGGTTCGCTCCGCGAACCAAACATTATGATCGCGGAGCGATCAATGACTATCTCGCCAGACGACCATTCTTTTTCAACCCTAAAATCATGAATTGACACACCATCAGGTCGCAAGTACCCTCCCAATCTCCTCACACCAATCTCCGCATTTGTTTCTAAACTGTGTTTTCAATGTCTGCGTTTCCAGAAGCTACCTAACCGCCTTGCTTTACATTGGATTCGAGTCTGCGGGTAAAGGAACCCGATGTTCCAGACGCCGAAACCAGAATCGCTCCGTCAACGCCATCTTGGACGGTTGCCGAATAGCTATTACCGCTACCTGTCGGGAAATCTGCCTGCGAAATCGTACCCCTAAATGTGATATCCTGTTCCAGAATCGACAACGAGTGACTCATCCCTGCTTCGGCCAGGTACCTCGCTCGGTCATAATCCAACGTGTTATTCAGTGCCGTGAATTGCATCGTTTGCGTATCAAGGATGGCAACGACGACCATCGTGGTCGCAGCCATGACCAGCAGGGCGACCAGTATCGCGGCACCCTTGCGTCGGGACCGTTGGTTCATGTTGTGAAGTTGTTCTTTCATTGGCTTCACTTCGATGTCCAGAGGTTATCTTCTCCGCCGGCTACCATGCGCGCACCCAGACGTATGAACTGACCACTCGTGTGCCATTCATCTCTCGCGGCAATTCCACAGTGACGTCGATCTTCAGAAACTGTACTTCGTCCGCCACGGTGGTGGCGGTGGTCCCGTTCGCCTTAAACCCCGTCAGCCGCAGACCCGTGATATCGTTGGCCAACAGCCCGCTACCCGATGTCCCCGTGAAGTTGACGGTATCATCCGAATCATCATGGTCCCAAAGTCGTGTAACGCCGGTAGGCATCAACAGGCCAAGCTGCCCCGAGTTATCCGTGGCCAGGCTGATCGAAGTGACTGCGTCAGCTTGGCGCACTTCGCGGACCAAGTGGCGGAGCGTCGCGTGTGCTGCTTCAATCCGGGCATAATCACCTCGATGAGCTTCCCACGCCTGCCGCGACGTGCGCAGGATCATGGAGACCGCCGCCAAAACCATGGCCAGCATGGAAGTGGCGATCACCAATTCCAGCAGGCTCATGCCACGGCGCCGTCTAACTGCCGGCCGCTTCTTGTTGATAGGAAACATTGCTTGCCTGTTTACTTGCGAAAATGACGTTGGGTTCGCCCGCGTCCAAATCGCCATCCGCGTTCAGATCGTTCCACACCGTTGACGAAATTGCCATCAGTTCGTTGACGATACCGCCGTCCACAACGGCATCTGACATGATCACTTGGAATCTGAGGTTTGCGTATCCCTCTGCGCTGAAGTCGCCTGAGACCGTACTGGGGTTCCAGACTGCGGCAGTATTCATCAGTTGTTCTTCAAGCTTGCTCGCACAAAACGTCGTCATCAAGTTGGCCGTCTCGGTGGTGCTGCCCACGCGAATCGCCGCGCGCATCATTTTGAGCGCCGGAACCAAAGCGATCGTCAAGATCGTGGTTGCCGCGACCAGTTCAAGCAATGTCTGCCCGCGCCGGTGACCATTCTTTGTGTGACAGCTGTTCATGGAATCCGCTTCGCCCAACTGCGCAGCGGAGATCCACTCTCGAGCGACCAGCAGTTCGCCCAGCCTGCCCCTCTGAGCACCTTGAGACGCCAACGCCTCCTGCAACTGATCATCAGTGATGCAGCCACGGGCAACGAGAATGTCACCTAGACGACCTGCCATTGGGCTGATTCTCCGAGCAAGAAATGAGTGTCGGTCTGGCTGTGCGCCGTGCCATACGAGCGTCTAGGTTACTACAGCTTCCAATTTCTTTTTGGGATTTTCTTCCCGTACTCTGCAAACATGTTTGGTGACCTTATCCACGAGCGCCTCTGGGTCGAAAGGGACGACAAGGAAGTCAACGGCACCCATCGCGACCACCTTTTGCACTTGATCCAGATCTGCATCGGCCGAGAGCACCATGACGGGAATGCTACTGGTTGTCTCGTCGCTCGAAAGCTTCTCAAGCAAATCTTGGCCGCCCGACCCCGGCAACGACAGATCCATCAGAATCATGTCGAACTCTTGTTCTGTCGCAATCCGAAACGCGTTTTCGATGGCGTCGACGGTTTCCACAGCGTAGCCGTGCAACTCCAGCCGAAACGCCGTCACTTCAGCCAACACTGCCTCTGGTTCGATCAACAGGATGCGCTTCATTTCTTTACTCATGATGTTGCCCCTTCGAATCGAAACCTGCCCTTGTGACGGTATACCCAACGATGAAACCTAGCTTGCGCCTTAACGGTGTCAAAAATCAACACCGCTTTGGGGCCCTTGGAAACACTCTCCTATCACCGCGAGCTTGGGGTAGATGCCACGCGCTCGGTACCACCGGCACAATCCTTACAACGTCCGTCTGATTGGGCGAAACGTCAGCCGGTAAGGCAACTCACTCGCAGTTTGCCGGCTCAGCCGACGAGTTCTCGAAGTAGAGTTTTCTAATGAAATCTGATCAAACGGAATCTCTGTAGGCAGATTGCGCGAATACTCGTCAACCGGACGCCCTGGAGTACGGACATGCGATTGATTTGCTCCACTTGGATATTACTGACCATCGCGATGGTCGTTGGTTGCTCCAGCTCGGAGGATGCCGAAGTTGCCGAGAAGACCGATAAGGCGGACATCGCGTTGGCATCGACGCTGCCGCTTGTCACCAAGCTCGAAAAGTCAGATGGCCAGCCGGACGAAACGGATGAACCAGTCACTCCATTTGACGAGGACCTGAACTTCTTTACGCCTCCCAAGATGGTCATTCCAACCGAGCTGGACGAGGAGGAAATTGACCTTAGTGGTGATCTGCCGCCACTAAGACTCGTCGGTTTCGTCGGTGCCGCAGGCGACAAGGCAATGGTCGCTGTCGACGGAAAATCGCATATCGTCAAGGCAGGCAAACGCCTAAACGGAATCGAAATCGTGAGTGTTGCATCACCGAACGTTGGATTGCGTTGGGGCGAAACGGAATTGACGTTGAACTTTTACAAACCCAACAAGACGAAGCGAGCAGCGCCCAAGGCGGCGCCGTTGATGACGTTCTCACCAGGGCTGTCGAATTTCGGGAATGGTCAGGATAATCACAACTCCTTGAATTCAGCGGCGAAAGCGATCCCAACGCCAGGACCGACAACTTCATTGCCGCCACTTCCAAGCTTGCCAACGACGGGCAATGCCGCCGGTGCCGATCTCTCAGTCTTCCCCGATTTGGGCCCGGGACTAGACGCCGCACCCGCACCTTGACCTATAATGGCGGATCGTGTCCGTCATTACTGTAAGGTCGTGGTGAGGAAGAGGATGAGTCGATCGCAGGGTTTCGCCGTACGTCGTGGTTTTCGACAACTGGGCTCGCAATCACACGCACGCCGCTTGCGGTTCTGTTTGCTGTTGTCCAGCCTGATGTTGGTTTTGCCTTCCACAGGGTATTCACAAGCAACGTCGACCCAGGCGAAGAAGAAACCGCCCCGACCTTTTCGCTGGGTCAATCCACTCAAGCAAAAGCCTGTCGGTGTTGAGCACGCGGTTTTCTTGAGCCCGTCGATGGAACACGAAGTCGGCTATTGCATCTATTTGCCGCCCGAATACAAGGCCAGTAAAAATGTCACGCGCCGATATCCCGTCGTGTACTACTTGCACGGAGGTCGGCCCGGTAGTGAAACAAAGAGTGTTCGCCTGGCGGCGACAATCCATCGTCATATCTCTGACTTGGACGTTTCACCCATGATCTACGTCTTCGTCAATGGTGGGCCTGTCAGCCATTACAACATGCCGGAACGAAAAGACGCGATGGGCGAGGATGTGTTTATCGACGAGCTGATTCCACACATTGATTCCACGTATCGCACGATCGCCCACCGGAACGGACGCGGCATTGAGGGGTTTTCGCAAGGCGGACGCGGGACGACTCGCATCATGTTCAAGCATCCCGAACTCTTTTCGTCCGCGGCCCCCGGCGGTGCCGGCTACGCCACCGAGAAACGCATCTCGGAAGAAAACGGCCGCGAGAGTGAGTCGCTGCAATTCGGGCCCGGCTACAACACTTGGGATCTGGCTCGGCGATATGCAAAGGACCCCAACCCCAAATTGCGGATCTTGATCCACGTCGGCACCAGCGGTTTCAACTACGCGAACAACCTCGAATTCATGAAGTTTCTGGAGTCGTTGGAAATCCCCTTCAAGCGTCTGATCGTTCAGAATGTCCCGCACAGTGCCCAGCAGATCTACGAAAAGCGCGGGCTCCAGATC
Source organism: Planctomycetaceae bacterium (assembly GCA_002685655.1). The sequence goes on along the minus strand of NYXM01000147.1, from coordinate 2,947 downwards.
ATGCGGTTCCACGCTGAGAATTTTCGTCGGTCCACTGACGCCATACGTTAGCAGTGTTCGATCTTTTATTGTCGTCTTTCGCTCCGCGAAAGCACGTTCCTTTCGCAGAGCGAAAGGCGACTATCGGACAGTAATTCCTCGGAGAATCCTTAGTGTTAAGACCGTTCAATGAGGTGACGTAAGTCGAGACCCATCGGAAACCAATCATCCATGAAACGCTCTCTCTTCTTGACATTTGCCTTCGTCTTTGCCCTTGCGTCGCTGAACGTCACCCTAGCAATGGCACAACGGGGCCGCCGTTCGAGCCAATCGGCCACGCGGCAGAGTTGGAGTTCGAACTATCAGGAATCGCTTGCCACCGCGCGGCGACTGGACAAGCCACTGATGGTTGTGTTTCGCTGCATCCCGTGAGCGGATTGCCGTGAATTCGACGAGCAGGTCGTTCGTCTGGAAGGAATCAAAGAGATTGCCGACGCGTTCGTTCGAGTGCGTCTGGATCGCATCGCTGACTCTGATCTTAGTGTGTTCGAATTTGACTACGATCTGACCCTGATGATCTTCTTCATCAACGCGGACGAGCAGATCTTGGGCAGATACGGCGGTCGTGACGCAAGGGGGCCAGACACGCGGCAATCGCTTGCAGGACTCAAATACACAATGCAACAGTCCTTGAACACGTTTCGGCGTGGCCTGGAACTGCCGCTGCGCCCCAGCAAGTCGACCAATGTTCGTCAGTTCATGGACTCCAACGGCAGTGGACGTCGTGGCTGCATTCATTGCCACGACGTCAAGGAGGTGTTGAACGAACGGCGAGTGAAGCAGGGTGCCGCGAATCACGAGTTGGCTTGGCGTTTCCCCCTTCCGGAAAATGTAGGTATTGTGCTGGAAGTTGATCGAGGCAACGTTGTCAGGAAGGTCATGACCGGTTCGGCGGCCGCTGCGATTGGTCTGCAACCCGGCGATGTCGTGGAGTCGTTGGGAGGAATTCGCGTTCGCTCGTTCGCCGACGCACAATACGCGCTCGACAAGGCACCCGCCAAAGGTACGCTGCAGATTGTCTGGCAACGGCGCGATGAGTGGTTCGACAAGCAACTGCGTCTGAACAGTGGTTGGCGTAGATCCGATATCCTCTGGCGGCCTTCGATGTACAAGATGATCGCGGCGCCACGGGTCTTTGGAGACGACCTGAATGCGACAGCGAAGGCGACGCTTGGTCTCGCTGAAAAGCAGTTGGCCTTTCGTCAAAGAGATTCCGTCTCAACCCAGGCTCGCAAGGCCGGAATCCGAGCAGGCGATATTATTTTGGGATTCGAAGGGAAGCAGCTTGAAATGGACGCCTACGAATTTCAGAGCTACGTGCGGCGCGAGTACTTGTCAGGCGACATCGTCAAAGTAATTGTAATCCGCGACGGTCAGAAGATCATTTTGCCGATGAAACTGCATTGACCGTCCAGCAGGGCTGTGCCTCGGACCGACGCGAGCTATCGTTCGGTTGCGGCGACGCGCTCCCTGACCAACCTGCGGTCGGTGCCCGTCGCTGATCACTTGACTCATCTGTAAGGAAGAACCTGGTACGAGCTTTCCAGTGACTCGCCGCTCGGCGCCCGACATTCAATCAGATGCGTTGGACGATGATCGCGACTGCGTTGCCGCCGCCCAAACAGAGCGCTGCCATGCCAACTTCCAAGTCTCGCTCCGCCAGGGCATAGAGCAACGTGGTCAGCACCCTGGCGCCACTGGCACCGATTGGGTGCCCCAAGGCGATAGCACCTCCATTCACGTTGACCTTATCATGGTCGAGCCCCAATGGACGAAGGCACGCCAGGGCCTGCGATGCGAACGCCTCGTTGAGCTCGATCAAGTCGAGATCAGCAACGGACATGCCTGCTCGGTCTAGCACCTGTTTCATCGCCAAAACCGGGGCAATAAACAGATCTTTCGCCGCGACGCCGCTGACGGCCGTCGCCACGATGCGTGCTTTGAGGTTGGTCTTGATGTCACCCGCAGTTGCCTCATCCACGACGATCACGGCCGCGGCGCCGTCGCTAATCTGCGACGCGTTACCAGCCGTTGCGGTACCATCGCGATCAAACGCTGGACGCAGGGCGGCTAGACTTTCGAGCGTCACATCCGCACGAGGCCCCTCGTCGCGGGTGACCGAGACGGTCTTTGCGCGTTTCCGAATTTCGACCGGAACAGTTTCCGCAGTCATGCGACCGCTCTCTATCGCGTCAATTGCACGCCGATGGCTGGCGACCGCAAAGGCATCCTGTTCTTCCCGGCTGATCTGATTTTCGCCGGCCGTGGCGTCGGCCAGGCAACCCATCACGACTTGCTCCTGAGCACACCAAAGGCCGTCATGCAACATTGAATCGACAACTTCTTGATGCCCGAACTTCCAGCCCAGTCGCGTGTTCATCAGCAAGTGCGGCGCTCGGCTCATGCTCTCCATCCCGCCGGCAGCCACGACGCGCGTATCGCCGACACGGATTGACTGATCGGCCAACATGACAGCCTTCAGACCCGATCCGCACATCTTGTTAATGGTCAGCGCCGCGACGGTTGGCGAGCAACCTGCGTCCAGGGCTGCCTGCCGCGCCGGCGCTTGCCCGATTCCCGCTGACAGAACATTGCCCATAACGACTTCGTCAACCTGCTCCGGGGCAATCCCCGCCCGCGACATGGCTTCGCGAATGACGACAGCACCCAATTGCGGCGCTGCCGCGGTGGAGAGATTGCCGAGCATCTTCCCAATCGGCGTGCGGCAGGCAGCAACGATGAAAGACGCGGCCATCACACCCATCGCTTTCCGGGACGCTCTAAAGGACTCTGGCAGCCGAATTTGTGAGAAATGGGTATCCACTTCCCTCAAGTAGGTACTATATGTTGTGGTTTGGTTTGATCAACGTGTTGTAGGGTGCCGGATCGATGGCGAGGGTTTGTTCGA
>NYXM01000146.1 GCA_002685655.1 Planctomycetaceae bacterium | reverse complement strand
TCGGTTAGCGTGGCCACGATCCCGTCGACGTGCTTTTCCTTTGAAGAATCGAACCGTATCACGTCTGGTCGTCCGTTGGTTTGACGGGGAACACGTATCAACATGCTCTCGACCGTCCCAAAACCACTGATGTGAAAAATCCGCGTCGAGCGTGCGCAATATCCTGACTGCTGTCCGGCCGGAGATATTGCCTATTTATCAAGAATGGACTATCAACAAGCCACCGCGGTACGCAGACCGATCCACCAACGGGAGCGCCCGAGAAATGAAGTGCAAGATCGTCGTCGTAATCGTCTCGATCGCGCTGTTGTTGTGCCTCCCGCGTCACGAGCCCGCCACGGGTTGTGCCCCGGCTCCGCCGCACGGCTATGACGTCACGATCCAGAACGAGTTTGCCCTGATCGTGTGGGACCCGAAAACGAAGGTCGAGCATTTCATTCGCGTGGCCAACTTCAGGACCGAAGCGCCAGACATCGGTTTCCTCGTGCCGACGCCCTCGGAACCGACCTTGACCGAGGTGGATGCGGCCGGCATTGCCCGCATCCTGCAGCGGCAAACGCGACCTCCCGTCGCGAAAGAGATCAAATACGTCACACGATACGGGCTCGGCCCCTGGCGATCTTCGGGAGCGCTTCGGGCAATGCCGTCAGGAGTTGCCAGTCCTGTCGAAGTCCTGGGCGAGTACAACGTGGCCGGCTATGAAGCGGCCGTCTTGCGCGCGGAGAATCCTGCGGCATTGAGAGAGTGGCTTGACCAACGTGACTACGAAACGAGCGACGCGTTGGAGGACTGGCTGCAGATCTACACAGAGCAAGAGTGGATCATCACGGCTTTCAAGCTACCCAAGAACCAACGCACTTCCCGGCTTTCCTCCAAGGGCGTGCGGATGTCGTTTCAGTCCGAGCAGCCCTTCTATCCGTATCGAGAACCGGCCAACGACGGCGCGAAGCCGGCGTCCGGGAGCCGTCTGTTAAGAGTTTTCCTGTTGGCCGATCAGCGCTATGAAGGCCGAATCGGCACCGAACAGCAATGGAACGCGCGCACCGTCTCGTCCGGGACCATGCGTGATCCTGCCCTGCGATCCTTGGCTAACGCCGTAGCGGTTGATGCAGACACGCTCCCCGAGCGTCTGACGGAGTTCGAAGATCGCTCGTTTCCGCGCGCCGGCATCGACGAGCTTTACTTCCATCCGGCGCCAAACCAAGGGACGGTCCGGCGACCTCCGCAAGTTCGCATCATGACACGGGACAAGTACTTTCCCGGCTGGCGCGGCGCGATGTTGGCCGCCACGATCGTGACCCCGTTGATCTTCTGGTCTGCAGCGTTGTTGTGGTTTTTGCGGCGACGCAACAGGAAACCCAGCAAAAAGCCCATGACCCCCATGCCCAGCGAACCGCACAACGATGATGACCCCCTTCTCAAAGAGCTGAAGAATATTTCGAAAGCGAAATTTCGTAGGTTTTTGTTTCTCGGGGCGGTCGGCGTTTTCGTCTTCGGACTCCTCAACGGATTATTAAGATGGCAATCCGGCTACGATCTTTCCGACCCGAGCACTTGGCCGCCCGCGATGATTTTTATTGCCTTAGCATTGGCCATTGTTGGACTGGTATTCATGAAGGTTTACTTAACATCGAAATACGGACGCTCTGCGCGCCGAGCTAAAACGCCGGCGTCCAGGAAAGACCTGGTGGTGTGGGTAGTGCTCACGCTCTTGTTTCTCGTGGTGTATTGGTTTTGGGGATGAGGGCCAAGCTACGAGGTTCGCTGCGGACAACCGCGACAGGCGGAGTGCGACCCAAGGCCCGGATCAATCGGGGGTCAAAGGGTAGTCACTTGAATGGCGAATCATCAAGAAACAGCTAAACGAAGTGTATCCGAAATCTAGCCGAAGGTACTCGTTGGATTCAGGTTCCTGTGCCTCTCGTCGGTGCGGGCCAAAGGAATCGTGACCTACTCCGTGACGCACGCGGTCGAAAGTGCCACCAAAGAGGATTGGCGGTCCGTGAAGGAACGAGGGTAGCCCACGAGCGGCTATTCTTCAAGCAGTGGAATGACTTCACGAACGTCGACTTCGCACTTGATCTTCGGTGATCTCGTCAGGGCACCGGCGACAGTACTCCGCCAGTTTCCGAATCTCGCGCAGGTAACCATTTCGTGTTCTGTCCGCTTTCCCGGTCAGATGCAGATCATCACTCATGCGTTGATACAGCTTCTGCGAGAAAAAGGGCGAAGTGGACTTCGCGGTGGGTTTTTGGTTAGACTTGGCCATGTGAGGGACCTTTCCAAAAAGCGTGCAAGAGCTGGCATTCACGACGAATGCCTTACGCTTCAAAGATCCCTCACATTTTCAACCGCCGCAGTAGCGGCTTACTTGAACCACCTGTTGGCCGTGCGCAGCGGGAAGTGGAAACTCGTGTTGCCGCGCTCGGCACGCCCCGGTGACCTGGGATGTTACGGACGACTCCAGGAAGCGATCGCTGAGCCGAAGTTGTTCGATTTGGAAGTCTGTGTCCCCGGATTTATCCCGCAAAGCGTACCGTATCTTCGTGTCCCTGGCAGACCACCGAAATGGCGGGTGGAGTAGTCTGGTATTAGACAAGCGAAAGGCCATTTCCAACAGTCTAGTCAATTTTCTGTCACAAAAACGTTGTCGCGGATAAGTGTTCGATAGCAGGGTGTGACTTGGAGCAAATCGTGGATGAATCAACTCGAAAACTGGCACGGCATTGGGCGTCGGCACAGCCTACGGTATCGGCATTTGTGACGTCGGTCGTCCGTGATTTCAGCGATCGAGACGATATCGTGCAGGACATTGCTGTGGCGGTCTTCGAGTCGTTTGACTCCTACGATTCTGATAGACCCTTTATCGCGTGGGCGATGGGAGTTGCGCGAAATCAAGTCGGACTCTATCTTCGTCGTCATCGGCGCGATCGACTGGTCTTCGATCAGGGCACCGTCGAATGCCTGGAAGTCGCATTTGCGGGTGTTTCCGCCGCGGAATCTCGCGAACTCGACTTCCTGCAGGACTGTATCCGCAAATTGGACGGTCGCGGACGTGAATTATGTGAACTACGCTATCAGAAGGGGCTCAAGCCCGCAGCGATCAGTCAAGCCATCGGTATGGCGAACACCGCGGTCAGGAAAGCCCTTCAACGCATTCGCCAACGGCTTCGCGAGTGCATTGAGAAAAGAGCTGTGGCGGAGGGCATCTGACGATGAACCGCGACATCAACACATTGATCAACGGCTATCTGGACGATGAGTTGACGGAGGCTGACCACCGCGAGTTGAATGACTGGATCAAGGCGGATCCCGAACATGCAGCACGCTTCGCCCGGGCGGTGATGCTCCACGATCGTTTGCAGTGGGAGTTTAGCGCCGCTGTCGCAGAAATCCCAACCCTCGAACCGCTGGTGGCGCCTAAAGTTGCGCGGCCGCGACGACCCGCCTCTCATGTTGGCCGCCGGGTTGCCGTGGGGATACTGGCTGCAAGCCTTCTCGTTGCGTTGAGTGTGTTTTACTGGCAATCTCAGCGGGACGATCCTACCGGAGGGCGCACGGTCGCTCGAGCACGGTTCGCAACCGTCGCGAATCTCGTTGACGTCCAGTGGGAGGACGGTGTGATTCTCCGTCGGGGTGAGCGAATCGGAACCCAGGTAATCGCGATCCAAAGCGGTGCCGTTCGGCTTCAATTTGACGATGGTGTGGAGGTGACACTTCAGGGGCCGGCGCGGTACGAGCTGGTGTCACCCGACACGACGAGACTGACCGCGGGGCTATTGACCGCAACCGTCCCTCCAGGCGCGGAGGGTTTCCGGGTCGAAACCCCAACGGCGGAGATTATCGACCTCGGCACTGCGTTTGGTGTTCAACTGGATGAGGACGGCACGTCCCACGTCTCCGTTTTTCACGGGGAGGTCGAGGTCGCGTTGCCCGAGTCGGGGGAAAAGAAGCTGGTCAGAGAAGGCGAAGCGGTTCGAGTTGAAACTGGACGGAGTATTGCGTCCGTCGCCTTCGATACGGGGGATTTCGAGAAGATTTGGCCCATTTCCTCAGGCATCGAACGCTCGACCGGAGCGTTTCGGTTCGTTCCGCCGTGGCCTCCCCAGCTTCGGTTCGTGCGAAGCGACGACACAATCTTTGTCAAGCCGGAAGGTTACGTGGCGACTCTCAAGGAACCAATCAAGGTGAATATTTCCCGCCCCGGGTCGTACAGCCGCAACGAAGACCTCACGCCAGCTGAAATCCCTTTGGGCGAGTCCGTTCGCAGTATTATCCTGCATTACTTTCCGGAACAGCCGAAACCACCACCTCGAGCTGACCGCATCACGGGCACTATTACGTTCGATGGTCCCGTTCTTGGGCTGACTGTGCTCCGCGAAGAACTGGCGGCCAGTGCACAGCGATTCTCTCTGCGACGAGCAGGCGAACTACAGCCACGCCGGCAGTTGGAATTCCGGGAGGGTCCGAGCGGAGATGTGGTGACACTCAGTGAAGATCGCCACACCGTGACTCTCGATCTGGCGGCACCGCATCACTCTTCCGACCTGGTCCGCATCATCGTTGATGCTTCGCAACGGGCTGAGGTGGCTGGCAATTAGCCGTCTTCAGGGATTCCACTGCGAAGCGTTCATCCAACGCTCTGCATCAACCGCCATGTACCCGCAGGCCACCCGCGTGGCAGCATTCTGCGTGACGCTAACACGCTGACTTCTTCGGTGAACCGCCTGCCGCGTGCGGTTCATAGAGATTGTTCGGCCGGACCTGTCCAAGCAAAGCGACCTTAAAGCCGTTTCAACGGTTTTCTGTCACAAAACGGTTGTCTCCGATAAGTGTCTGATAGAAGGGTGAGACTTGGATAAGGATCCTTCCATGAATAAGAAGCACATCACGGGAAACTCATGTCGAAGGCAATGCCAATCTCGCGTCCATGACTTCTGAGGCCAGGAACATTCTGTGCCGGCAGCGGATAGCCGGTTCGAGAGGAGGGAGCACCGACATGTCTTCCAAAGCAAAGACGTTGTTAAGGCGAATTCTGTCAGAAATCACGAACACCCGTGGGAGGAAAGCGGCGCGTCGTCGCCGCTCATTCCGTCATCTGGGCACAGAAAGGCTGGAACTTCGGCAGATGCTCGCGGGCGACTACGCCGTGGTCGACACGGGTCAGGCGCTGTTCTACGACGATACCGGCGAGATCATCGCTCCCGTCCAGGGCGAGGCATTCTACGGCCAGGACGCCCAATTCGCCGGGAACCAGCCTAGCTACACGACCAGCGCCGACGGGCTGACCGTGCTCGATAACGTCACCGGCCTGACGTGGACGCAGGGTGCCGACTGGAATGACGACGGCACGTTGGACGTGGACGACAAGTTCACCTATGCCAACGCCCAGACGTACATCGACACGCTCAACGCCGGGAACTACGGCGGGTTCAGCGACTGGCGTGTGCCGACGATCAAAGAGCTGTATTCGCTGATCGACTTCCGGGGGATCGACCCGAACGCGACGTCGACGGACCCCACGGGGCTCGTGCCTTTCATCGATGACAGCGTCTTCCAGTTCGCCTACGGCGACACCGCGGCGGGCCAACGGATCATCGACTCCCAGTGGATTACCAGCACGTTCTACGTCAGCACGATTATGAACGGCAACACTGGCATGTTCGGCGTGAACTTCGCCGACGGGCGGATCAAGGGCTACCCTGCCGACGGCTCACGTTACGCCCGCTTTGTACGCGGCAACACCGACTACGGCGAGAACCAGTTCGCCGATAACGGCGACGGCACGATCACCGACAACGCCACCGAGTTGATGTGGTCGCAGTCGGACAGCGGCGCGGGGCTGAACTGGGAAGACGCCCTGGCCTGGGTCCAACAGAAGAACGACGAGGACTATCTGGGACACAACGACTGGCGGCTGCCCAACGCCAAGGAACTGCAAAGCCTGCTCGACTACACCCGGTCGCCCGACACGCACGGCACGGCGGCCATCGATCCGTTGTTCCATGCGACGGCAATCACGGTAGAGGATGGGAGCACGGACTATCCGTTCTACTGGAGTGGCACGACACACGCGAGCGGGCGGGGCGGACAGGCCGCCGTCTACGTCAGCTTCGGCCAGGCGTTGGGCAACATGAACGGCAACTGGCTGGACGTCCACGGGGCCGGGGCACAACGCAGTGATCCGAAGGACGGTGATCCCGCCAACTATCCCACGGGTCGCGGCCCTCAGGGCGACGCCATCCGAATCTTCAACTATGTCCGCCTTGTCCGGGACGCCGACACTCCCAGTCCGAACGTCCCGCCCACCGCCGAGGCCGGCGGGCCGTACACGACTGTCCTGGGTGTCGATGCCGCCGTCGACGGCAGCGCTTCTACAGATAACGATGGGTCGCTTTCAGCCTTCGCCTGGGACCTGGACAACGACGGGCAATACGACGATGCCACCGGGGCCACCGCCACCTTCACGGCAGCAACAATCGGCGTCTTCACCGTCGGTCTGCAAGTCACCGATGACGACGGCGCCACCGACACGGACACGGCCACGATTACCGTCTTCGAAAACGGACCGCCCGTGGTGACGATTGAGGCGACCGATCCCAACGCCGCCGAAGAAGGCCCGGACACCGGAACGTTCACGATTTCGCGAACGGGCGTCACCGATGGTAACCTGACGGTGCAACTCACGCTCCGCGGATCGGCCACCGAGGGGGATGACTATCTGACTCTGGCCACCGCGGCGGTGATTCCCGACGGGCAGTCCTCCGTGGCCGTGACGGTCACGCCGGTGGACGACGAGCTACTCGAACCGACCGAAAGGGTCAGGCTCTCCATCGCCGCCGACGCTGCCTACACCGTCGGCGCAGCCGATGCCGCCACCGTCCGCATCACCGACAACGACGCCTCGGACATCGTGCTCGGCAAGCCTACCGATCAATCGATCACGGTGAACGTGATTCCTCATTACACCGGTGAACTCTACTTCGAGTATGGTACGGCGTCAGGACTCTATACAGACCAGACAAGTACCCTGAGCGGCACGGCCGACGAGGTCCTTGAGACGGTGATCGGCGGCCTTTCCGCCAATACGGAGTATTTCTATCGTATGGTCTACCGTACGCCGGGTGGGGCATGGAATTACGACACGGAATACTCCTTCAATACTCAGAGGGATAAGGGCGAGACGTTCGTGTTCACGATAACGTCTGATTCGCACTACCAGTTCAACCGCGTCCATCGACAAGCCATGCAGAATGTCCTCGCCGACGATCCGGATTTTCATTTCGATCTCGGCGATACTTTCCTCGCGGATGACGCGACATCTCAAAGCGAAGTCGATGCGAACTATCTTGACTACCGCGCGGAGGAATACTTCGGTGCTATCGGCGATTCCGTGCCGATCTTCCTGGCTCCGGGAAACCACGAGAACGAAGAGGGTTGGCATCTCGACGACACGCCTTTCAGCGCGGGTGTGGCAAGTATTCAGGCCCGCAAGCTGTACTACCCGACTCCGATCGATGAGGGCGAGGGTGGATTCTACACGGGAAACACTGACCCGCTGGCAAATATTGACGAATCGGTCTACGGCGACGAGTTTCGGGAGGACTACTATGCTTTTGAGTGGGGTGATGCATTGTTCGTGGTCATCGACCCCTTCCAGTACACCACATCACGAGCCCTTCAAACCGAGGACCAGTGGGACTGGACGCTGGGCTATGAACAATACACGTGGCTGACAGACGTTCTGGCAACCAGTGACTCCCAATACAAGTTCGTCTTTTCCCATCATATGGCTGGCGGGATTCCTGGGGCGGCGTACGTACGTGGCGGTGCAGGGGGAGCCTCCTATTTCGAGTGGGGAGGACAAAACGAGGATGGATCGTGGGGATTCAGCACCGAACGCCCTGGATGGGGAGTCACGGCGGACCGCCCGGAAGGCTCGCCAATTCACCAGTTGTTCATCGACCATGGCGTGAACGCCTTCTTCCACGGCCATGACCACGAGTACGCATACGAGTCGCTGGATGGCATCGTTTACCAATCACTCCCCGGCTTCCTTCCCGGATTCGACATCTATGATGAAGCCGATCCGTATACGCATGACGTCCTGCCAGGCACCGGCCACCTTCGTGTTATGGTGACCTCGACCGAGGCAACGGTGGACTATGTTCGATCGGATGAAACGGGAATTTCCCATTCATACACGATCGAGACCAACGACGTGCCCACCGCCGACGCGGGAGGTCCCTATTCGGGCACTGTGGGCGACACGATCGCGCTGAGCGGCACGGGTTCGTCCGACACAGACGGCACTGTTGCCGCCTATGCCTGGGACCTGGATAATGACGGCCAATACGACGACGCCTCGGGCGTAACGGTCAACTTCGCCGCAACGGCAGCAGGCTCCTTCACCATCGGTCTGCGAGTCACCGATGACGACGGCGCCACCGACACCGACTCGGCCACAATCACCGTGGCCGAGCCGCCGAACGTCGCTCCCACGGCCGACGCAGGAGGCCCCTACTCGGGCACGGTGGGTGACACGATCGCGCTGAGCGGCACGGGTTCGTCCGACACAGACGGCACGATCGACGCCTATGCCTGGGACCTGGACAACGATGGGCAATACGACGACGCCTCGGGCGCAACGGTCAACTTCGCCGCAACGGCAGCAGGCTCTTTCACCATCGGTCTGCGAGTCACCGATGACGACGGCGCCACCGACACCGACACGGCCACAATCACCGTGGCCGAGCCGCCGAACGTCGCTCCCACGGCCCACGCGGGAGGTCCTTATTCGGGCACCGTGGGCGACACGATCGCGCTGAGCGGCACGAGTTCGACCGACACCGACGGCACGATCGACGCCTACGCCTGGGACCTGGACAACGATGGACAATACGACGACGCTTCGGGCGCAACGGTCAACTTCGCCGCAACGGCAGCAGGCTCTTTCACCATCGGTCTGCGAGTCACCGATGACGACGGCGCCACCGACACCGACTCGGCGACGGTCACTGTGTCCTCAAACCAGCCGCCCGAGGTTGTCAGTCCCATCTCGGATCAAACCGTTCGGGCCAACCGCCGCTTCCGTCTTGCGTTGGCGACAGATACGTTCGTCGATCCGGATGTAGGCCAGAGTCTGACCTATGCGGCTACGCTGGCTGACGGATCACCGTTGCCCGGGTGGCTTGCCTTCGACTCGCAGAAGATGACCTTCACAGGGAGGCCATTGGTCCGCGACGTCGGCCAGTACGATATTCGCGTCACCGCCACCGATTCTGGATCTCCCGCGCTGTCGGCGACGACGGAGTTCACTATCGACGTCAAGTCGCCTCCTCTCCGTCGTCAGAACGCTGATTTGCCACCGGATGTCGACGGCAATGATCTGGTGACGCCGGTGGATGTCTTGAACGTCATCAACTGGATAAACGGCTATGGATCGGGCCCCGTGGCAGACGTCTCGCCCGTAACTGAGGGAGGTTCGTTCCTATTCGTCGACGTCAACGGTGACAATCTTGCGTCGGCGATCGACGTGCTACTCGTTATCAACTTCATCAACAGCGATCTTTCCTCGGGAGCTCTGGATGGTGAAGGGGAAGGGCTATCGCTCGCTGGTGACCTGTACGCGATATCAGACGCAGCCTCTGCAATTCAGGCTGCCGAGATCGAAGAAATCGCCGGCACTGGCGAAGTGTACGTGGTGTCAAACTCCGCCACCGTGCTACAGCCAGCCGAAGGCGACGCAGTAACCGCGGGGTGTTCTTCAGCCGCCGCATCACTGACTCAACGGCCCGTGTGTGACTTGCCGAATACAGCTCGTGACCAGGTGTTCCAGCAGTATACCAATTTGCAGGAGCCAGATGTGGAGGATGAAGTGTTGGACCTTCTGGCCTACGATGCGCAATGTGACGAGGGGGGACCGCAGCTTGCTGATCTGGGAGTCACGCGTTGAGATCCCAGCGACAGTACTATCGCGGCCAACCCGGTTTCAACGAAGGGGATTTCCAAGCCCGTCGTGCTCATTTCGGAATACGCTGTTAGCTCAGCCCAGGTACAGCGAGTTGTAAGTGAGCCAGCGAAAGGTCACGATTGTGCAGACCAGGCATAACCACCATGAGGCGAGCTGCGCGCCGCGGTACTGACGGAGCATAACGAGTATCGCGCACGCACCTGCAAACGCTGTTATCTTGAATGTGCAGAGGAGGATCGGGCTCTCAATAATCGCGGCGCTCAACGGATTCACTTCCAGAAACCCTCCCGCTTGCTGAGCGGCCAAAGTAAGCAATAGGTCTACCCCACCAAGCATGCACAATAGCGTGATGTTCCGAGCGACCATTCCCACCCCATCGCGGTTCCTTTCTCGCCATCGCACTCCGCCCATTGGCCGGTGAACAAGCAGGTTTCCCGTGGCAATGGCGGCCAACAGCATGGCAGTTACCGTCATCACGTAGCTAGCCGGTTTTGAGACGAGGATTCCCCCCAGTTTCGATTGCTGATCTACACCTTGGCTTCCCGCCACCATGGATTCGTAATTCTCCAAGATGGTACGCACGCGTTTGTCTAACTCGGGTGTTGGCTTGAAATCCTGCACGATGCGAGTCCAATCGGCCGAACCGATCCAGGGGACTCCTTCTTCCATCAACGACTGAACCTTCGCATCACTTGAGGCAACTCCCAGCAATAAATGTACCGTCAGGTTTTCTGCGGCTGAATGCGGACGGCGTATTTGGAGATCGTGGTGTCTCGCTCAAGTCGATTGGTA
>NYXM01000145.1 GCA_002685655.1 Planctomycetaceae bacterium | reverse complement strand
TTTCTGTGCAGCGCCACCCTTTTGGGCTGCGCCGTCTTTCTGTGCAGCGCCATCCTTCTGGGCTGCGCCGTCTTTCTGTGCAGCGCCATCCTTCTGGGCTGCGCCGTCTTTCTGTGCAGCACCATCCTTTTGGGCCGCGCCATCATCTTTCTGAGCAGCTCCGTCCTTTTGGGCGGAGTCTTTTTGATCCTGTGCCGAGACGACCGACGTCCCGAAGAGAAGCAGTGCACAAACCGCTGCGGTCAACAAGCGTCGCATGTTGAAGTCTCCTAAAAAATACCGAAGTTTACTGAAGGTCCCAGAATGTCTAACTATCCGTTTCGACAAACTCCCCCTATTCTACGTCGCTAATTTTACGTCTGCTAGCGGGGGACAAAAAAAATCCATAAAGTTTGACAGCCTTGGGCGATGGCTGGCGATACCAACACCTTGCGAACAAACAAGACTGTTAGCAATCCACACATCGAACTGTCCGAACGCCGGATCACTTCCAAAAAGCGAATCGACGGAATCGAAAGTCGAGTTCATGAATTCGGATCGCCGCGAGAATTCCCGGACTTCTCTTACAAACGATACTCTTTAATCCTGGACCGACAGGATTCATCGTCTAACCCAAAAGGGTCCCCACGCCAGGAAACTCCTCAGTTCCAGCAGGTTTCCGCATTGCAGCAGTCAGTCGATTGGCGGCAAATCAGCAGAGCCCGGTGAGACCGGTGTTATTGGCAAAGAACAGACGCGGCCAGTGGGAAAATTCAAAGAATTTCCAACTGGCGATTACGGACCTGAGGGTTTGCGCGAAAGTGATGACGCGAATACAGGATGAGTTACGGCTCAGAGTTCGGGAATTGGGGCATCCGAGGCGATCTCGGTTCCCTCCCAAGTGACGGTCCCATTTTCCAACGTCAGGATCCGGTGTTTACTGCCTGGCGCGGCTGGCGCGTTGGTATCAGGCAACCATTTGCGATGTTGCACAATGACATCCGCGTAATCCTCGCTTCCAACCAGGTTCTTCCATTCATTCGGATCATTGCGCATGTCGTACAACTCTTCGGAGCCGTCTGCGTGACGGATGTAGCGCCATCGCTCGGATCTGACACCATGGTTGTTCTGGTTGTGTGTTGTGACGGCGGGCCGCTGGCGAGGGGCCTTGGCATCCCTGAGTTGCTGGCTGAGGCTGAGCCCATCCAAGCCGTCCTGTGATGGAAGCCCACAGAGTTGAATCAACGTGGGGTAGATGTCGAGCAGTTCGACGGGGCGTACGCAATTTGCGGCTTGCGCCACACCGGGGCCGGCAAACACCAGGGGCACCCGAGTCGACCGATCCCAAAGCGTGTTCTTGCCGGTAATCTGCTTTTCGCCTAAGTGCCAACCATGGTCGGACCAAAGGACGACGATCGTGTTGTCCTTCAGGCCGTTCGCCTCAAGCGCATCCAGTACTCGACCAACCTGGCTATCGACAAAACTGGTGCACGCCAGATAGGAGCGAACCAGATTGGTCCACTGATCGGCTTCGATCAGGAATTTGAGCCGGGGCTCGGGCAACTTCCAGTGCAGGTACCAAGAGAAGCGAGGCGTATCGTCTCGATCGTTCTTCAGCACCGGCGGCAGAACCGATTCGTCATTTGGATACAAGTCAAACCACTTTTGCGTCGCGTAGCAAGGAACGTGCGGTAGAAAGAATCCGACCGACAAAAAGAACGGCTCTTGCGGCTTGTCATTCAGTCGGTCAACTGCCCAGCTGGCGACCTTCCAGTCGCCTTTGTCTTCATCACGATGCGGAAAGACACCCCAATCGACTAGTGGGTGCGGGTTTGGAGTCGTGACAAGTTTCTTCTTAGGCCGGACACCGACACTGGCTCCTGGGCCTAGTTCATGAAATTCCGAATCAGTTGGCTTGCGTCCATAGCCGCCATGGTAGATTTTTCCTGTCGAGTAAGTGCGGTAGCCGTGCGCCGCGAGATACTGGGGAAGTGTAACGCGATTCTCCAAGGACTTCACATTTCGAAACCACGGTGCCAGGCCATAGATGCCCGTGGTCGATGGCCGCAATCCCGTCATCAAACTCGTCCGTGATGGATTACACAGCGGTGCCTGGCAATGGGCGTTGGTGAATACGGTGCCGCGCAACGCCAAATTGTCGATGTGTGGCGTCTTCACCAGCGGATGACCGTCGAGACAACCGATCCAGTCGTTCTGGTCGTCGATGGCAATGAACAGCACATTGGGACGTTGCTTGGCCCGCGCGGTTGATTCGACGGCCAAGCAAACTAGCAACAGCAAACAGCAGGTGCGCAACATGAAGACGACTCCGGTTGGTGTGGCTGTCAATGCCCCTTCACAGCTAGAGCGCGTGAACGGGGTTGTTAATCGTTACTTGTCAGTCCCGCCGCCCAGCGTGACAGTGATTTTGTATTTATTCTGAAGATGCGCGTGTGCCTGGCTGGCATACGAGGCCTTTGGGTAGCTCTTGCAAACTTGTTGAAAGGACTTGATCGCAAGTTCTTTGTTTCCAGCTTGCTCTTGTGTATAGCCAATTTGCAACATCGCCCAAGGGGCGGATTGCGGCGCGCCGCCGACAATCTGACCGTACAGGATGATCGCTTCCTTGTAATCCTTCATCGCTCGATGGCAAGCTGCCATTTCTGAGTAGTTGTTCGGAAAATTGTTGCACTGGCGAAAGTGGCCGATTGCATCTTTGTGCTTGCCCGCGTCACGATAGGTCGTTGCCAGTGCCCAGAGCCACTTTTCCGCATCCTTAGCGTCTGTCTTCAAAAGCTGTTGGTAGACCCCGATCGCTTCGGCATATTTCCGCGCGCTGCGGTATGTCGCTGCGATCTCCTGGTGCCACCGGACGGGATTCTCGACATCGCGCGCGACGTTGCTTTGATAGGCCACGACGGCCGCGTCATAATTCCCCTGCTGGCGAAAACTGTAAGCGGTCTGGTTTTGCCCTTCAATCTTGTCTTTGTACCGGGCGTATTGCCGACGGGCTTCGTCGTATTTCTCTATCGACTTATACCAGTTAGCGTAGCGGCCCAAGGTTTCGTCGTCGGCCCCGAAGGTGGACACAATCTGGTCGTACGTCGCGGCGACCTTATCTGCCCGCCGCGAGGCCACTTGCACGTCGGCAACGAAATACCAATGTTGGCGGGCCGCTTGTTTTTCGACATCGGTCGTGCCCGATGGCGGGATTTGACCACGCAACCAACCCGCCGCGCGGTCGGCCAACTGTTCGCCCTGAGCGCGACGTTTTTCGTCTGCGACGAGGCGATCGATCGGTGCTCGCACGACGTTGGCGACTTGTGCGGCCAGTTGCTCGTCGGAATAGGTCGTCGCCAAAGCCTTGACTGCGTCATCAAATGCACCAAATTCGAATCCATGGGCTGCCAGGTATCGCGAGGCCGTCTGGCAGTGGTTCTTGGAGTCTCGCGTGCGTGGCATTTCAAACGTCAGCTGCTTCCAAAGCACAACACGTGTATCAATGTCGCCGTCGATCATCGTGAGATCCACAAGATCGACTGACGCCAGCACGGCGGCCAGATGTTGCGGGTGATCGGTCAAGACGGATTGGTAGGCCTTTTTCGCCTTACGAACCTCGCCCATCTCTTTGTAGGCATGGCCGATGAAATAGGCTGCCGCAATCGCCTGGGGCGCATCCGGCCAGTAGTCGATAACCGATTGAAAGCCCTCCTTGATCGCCGTGTTCTGCTTACGGAGTTGGACCTGACAGAGGCTCCATTTGAGCTGTGCATAGGGCGCTCCTACGCTACGTTCGTACAATGTCAAGAACTTCTCATATTCGGCCAGCCCCACCTTCCAGTTTTTTTCCCGATAGTATTTTTCGGCGATGTTCAACTGGTACCGTTCGACTTCGCGGAGTTCCTTCCAGCGCTCCAAGGACAGCTCATCCAGTCGTTCGGCCTGGGCGCAGCTTGCCCCCACCATGAATCCGACGGCAGCCAGGCACATCATGGAGACCTGTCGCCGGAGAGCCAAGAAAAGTCGCCCGTCGTGTTCTTGCGGAATCATTCGCGCTTTTGTCGGGACATCAGCCATTTGCTGTACTCCGTGTGTGCGTAAAAGATGATATTGGTTCCGAGCTGGTAACAGGACTCGTAGATCTCCGGCGCGACGCCCGAGTGATCATCGGTCCAGGCGTCGCCAATGTCGCCTGGGTGATAATAGCAAACCAGTCGTCCATCGACACGCCAGCCCAACGCATTCTTGCCACCATGGGGTGCCACGTACGGTAGAAACGGAATCTGATACGGAATCCGGTGGACAATGTCGTCCAATGGGATCCGCGTGGGGCGGACGCTGGGAAGGACCCGTCGCATCATGCCGACAAACTGATTGTGAAAATGGCCGCTCCCACCGTTGTCGCCAAAAATCATGCCTCGTTTTTCCATCAGGTAATCGCGCAGCACCTTGATTTCGCTATCCGACAACGAAATGTTGCGCTGGCCGGTCAAGTAGACCAGTGGCGGGCTTTTTTCCGGTGGAAAACTCTTCAGCTGAGAGATCGTCCGCGATTCCGTCCGTTTGGCGACTTTTTGTTTCGTACGAATTCCGTACTCGATCAACATGTTTACATCCGCACCGATCCCAAAATCCTGATCCCAATCACCACCACCATACTCAAGCCGAATAAAACGCACCTGCCCTTGTTGCGTGCCGCCAGCGAAGCCGGCCCCGGCGCCAGCCCCATAACCAACGGTGTAGGCATGTTCGGTGACTTCAGTCAGCTGCAGTTTGACTTCGTCGATCGGCGGAACTTTGAAACTGATTGCGCTGAAAGGATTGACAACAAACTTCTTCTTGATGATCTTCTGCACCTTGACCTTCTGCGCCAGCGCCTTCTGCTGGCCGCCACCGGCCGGCATTTCGTAAAGTTCACGGCATCCGCTGACTTGTGAAAAGAAAAGGAATACCAGCAGAAACAACAGCGAGTAGGTACCAAGTGCCGCGATCGACTGATTCAACTTGGAATTGCGGCGGCCGTAGTACCAGGCCTGCGGGTCGAGTGGATTGTTGGTGCGAAACTGCGGTAGCGACTTCGTGGCTTGGCTTGGAAAGTCGTCAAGAATCGCCGACGAGTTCGCGGCGATGCGCCGTAGTCGCTCCCGCCGTTGCCCCGCGCCATCAATCACCCACACGGTCCAGGCGAGCCCGATCAGAAAACTGCCTGCCGTACCAACACGCGCCAGTAAAGTTGCCGCTGCAGGCCAATCCAGGTGGCTAAACAGAAATAGCCCCAGCTGCCAAAGGACCAGGTAAGCGCACGACACGACGATGCACGTCGAAATATTGCGTTTGCGCTGGCGGCGTCGGCACCAGTCAAGCCAGGCGATCGCGATTGGAAGCGACGCGCCAAAAACGGTTGCCTGCAACGCGAACAACCATGCTCGCTCCCACGGAACCCACAGCCAACTGGCCCAGACGAGCAGCCAGGCAACACCAAACAGAAGCGTCAGCACAATTGCCCACCACGGGGGCTTTGACGGTGATGGCACGATTTGCGACATGGAGACCGTTGTTGTGTGGAGGGGGGTCGTGTGGAGGGGGGGCGTGTGGAGGGGGCACGAGAAACGATGGTGACCCAACGCGGGTTGGCGTCAGTCGATCCCGTCCAGCAGTTTCTCTAGCTTGTCATCCATTGGCGTTGTGTCAGTGTCTGCCGGAACCGCGTCACCAATGCCCATTGCTTTGGCGGCACGTTGCAAATCGGGCTGATCAGTGCTATCGCCCACCGCCGGCGAATTCGTGTCGCCCGTGTCGGCAGATTGCTCCGCCGCCTCGGTGTCTGGCACAGTCGACGGTAGGACACTCGCTTTAGGTGACGATCGGTCGCGAAACGCGTAGGGAACAACCGTTAGCGCCACCAACAGCACCGCGCAGCCTGCTGCCGCGAGAATGATGCTGCGGAACAGATCGCTCTGTGCCACCACACCCATCACTTCATTTGGGCTGCGGCCCCGAAATTGACCGATGAACTGCCGCAACTCTTCCGCGCTGGCTGCACCATCGGTTTTCAGACGGCGGAGGTCCTTGGCAATGCCGGCGACCGGTGCCTGTTGTTGTTCAAAATGGTCTCTAATCGGTTCCATTGTGGTCATCCTTGTCGCGGTCAGTCGCGATCCTCTTCGACAATGTGAACGAGTTCGCCTCCGGCTTCGCTAATCGCTTCAATCACCGGCTCGAATCTCTGGGCCAATGCTTCGTTGTGAACCTTCATTAATACGGGGCGCTGCCCCATGGGCGCGCCTTCCAGCAGCGATTCAATCCGGCCGGACAGCTGTGAGACGCCAATCTGCTGGCCATTGAGGTACAGCTTGTTGTCCGTGTCGATCAAGACGCTGACAATCGAGTTCCCGGCGCTTTGCAAATTTTTTGCTTCCGCCGGCGTCCATTGTAGGTGACTATCGTCCTGGGCTCGCGCCAGAATGACGAAGAAGATCAGCAAGTTGAAGGCGATATCACCCATGGCCATACTGGGGACTTCAGCTCGTGGTGATCGGCGACTTATCTTCATGGGATTCGGCTTGTCGAGGATGGTGTTGGACTGTTGCCTTCTAGGGAACAACGACTTCGCGTTCTTCTTCCAACTGTAGTGTAATCATTCCGCCCGCATCTTCGATGGCGGCCGTTAATCTGATCCAGTGATGGTACGGCGTATCCGGGCGACTCTTGACGATCACGACTTTTTGATCTGGAGAGCTTTTTTGGGCGAGCAGCGATTTTACCAGCCCTTCAAATCGAGCCAGGGGCACCGCATCGCCGTTGACCAACACTGCCGTTCGCGTCAACTGCACTTCGATATTTTCGGTCTGCTGCGACTTGTCCTCGACCGTCTCGCTGGCCGGCAAGACCTGAAGTCGACCTCTGTCAGGTTGAACGGAAGCGCACACCAAGAAAAAGACAATCAGATTGAACGCAATGTCACCCGTTGCGCTCGACGGTGGCTCAACCAGGAGTTTCGTGGTGCGTGCGATCCGCATCAGCTCTACTCGCCCCCCACCGAACTCGGCACGTTCGCTCTTGCTGCCGCTGAAGCATGACTTACGCCAGACGGCTGTTCGCCCAGCGCCAGCTGTAGTGTCACGGATTCAATCAACTCGGTCGCAGACTCCTCGACCTCCAGCACAAATCGATTGATCACACTGGTGAAGTAGTTGAACGCCATGAACGCGGGGATCCCAATGATCAGGCCGAAGCAGGTTGTGAGCAAGGCTTCACTGATGCCCCCGGCAGCGGCCTCCACAATATTCGTTTCACCCATCTGCGCGACGATGTCTTGAAACGACGTGATCATTCCCGAGACAGTACCTAGAAATCCGAGCATTGGGGCAACGCTGGAAACTGTTGCCAACACGGGCAAATGGCGTTCGAGCGCAGCGACCACATGCACGCTGTAGTCGTCCATCGCCTTGACGACCTGTTCTTCGACTCGACCAGCATCGTAATTGAGACGTCGCAGAACCAGGAACTTACGCAGACCAGACGAGAGAATCGCGGGGACCGGCCCCTGCTCGCCATGGCAGAGCTGCAATGCTTCTTCGACATCATCGGCGTTGAGGAGTTCTTGAACTCGGCTTCTCAGCTCGTCCGAATCGGTCGAGAGCATTTTTAGGCTGCGATAACGTTCGATGATCACGCCGGCGGCAACGACGCCCATCAACAGAATCGGCCACATGAACCAACCGCCCTGTCGCAAGAGGCCGATTGCGCCAGATTGTGTGATCTCGTCCAGCGTGCCGATCAGCTTAGAAACAGCGGTTGATTCCGGTTCAGACGCGGGAGCGATCTCTTCGCCTTCTCCGTCAGGAGATGCGGACGTTGATTTGTTATCGGCGGCGGCGGCCAGATCAGGGTCTCCCGCATCCGCGGAATCTGAATCTTGCGCATTGGCCGCTGGCGCAGAAGCTGCGGGAGTCGCGCCTGATGCCGGCGCACTCACGCCATTCTCGTCGGCAATGGGGGTGGCGGTTGCTTGCGCGACCGTCAACAGCAGGGACGTCAGAAGAATCTGGATCATGAGCAATCTAGGCAGCCGGTGTGGGACGGGGCGGGACTTGCAGACGTGAAGGTCGTTAGGGAGCTTCAATCGCACGGGCTTCGGCCTCGAATTGTTGGAGCATCTCCGGCAGCGCCAGGCGTCCGCGCGAGTAGCGGGCAGCTTCGCTTTCGGGAAAGTCCCAACGACAACGATTGTATCGACGAAAGGCCTCACGGTTGTTGTTGGCCATCCGATTACTCTCGCCGGACCAAAAAAGTCCGTCTGGGGTCAGTTCGTCATCGGGAAACAACTTCGCAAAGCGATCAAACGCCGAACTTGCCTCGCTGAATTCTTCACTCTTGTAAAAACACTGGCCAATTCGAAATGCGATCCGAGCGGCATACTGATGGCCGGAAAACCGGTCCAGAAACTTCTCACCGACCTGTGCCGCAACGTCGAATTCTTCGGCCTTGTAGAAATAGTCACTGATACGAATCATGACACTGGCAATCAAGGGGCTCTTGGGATACGTGGCGGCCAGTGTGACATAGGCCTCCAGGGCCGCATCGAAGTCACCAGCTTCCTCGTGGCTCTGGGCCAATTTGTACTGTGCATCCGCTGCCAATCCATGATCTGGGAATTGACGCACAATCATTTCGTATGATTCGATCGCTTCATCCCACTGCTGCAATTCCTGAGAGAATTGGCCCAACAAGTAGGCGATGCGCGGCACGTATTTCGGGTCAGGGTAGTCCTCCATGACTTCGCGCAGGATCCGCCGGCCCGCGGCAAGGTCTATCTGCTCCTCAGCTTCACGTCCCAAGCTGCGGTGGCTCTTGAACAGTTCGAAGTAGCTCTCCGCGACATGAAACTTGGTCTCGACGGCCAGCGTTTCGTCGTTAAAGGTTTTGCTGAAGGCAGCCACTAATCCATCCGTGCCCACCACGACTGGCGCTTCTTGCAGTAACTCCAGCGTCCCTGATTCGGTACTGGCTGCTGTGTCCAAGTAATGTACCGAGAGCGTGTCGCCAAAATAGCATTCAATCATGGGGTCTGCTGGATCCAAGTTGTTTTCGCCAGGCTTCTCATTGGATTGGAGCGTAAACGAGCCAGTAAAGACACCACTATGCACCAAGGTCTCGACCAGCGTTACCGATTCAGATTCGCCGAAGGCCGAGCGGATTTTGACGGTCGTCGAATCACGCTCGTCCGTGGCGTCCTGGTCGGCATCTACAACGCGGAGAAACAGCTTTTCACCCACATGCAGTTGGGCAATGGGATCTACGTACTCGCGGTCGGTAATCGTCAACTGTCCGTTTGAGATCAGTTGCCCGGCAGCGGTAACTTCGGTCGCAACGCCGTCGGCGCGAAATTCGTCTTGATATCCCGCCGCAATGCGGTCTTTGCCCGTCAGATTCAGCACGCGCGCGACGAGGCTGTCATCCAATACTGAATTCTCCTCGTCTCCTTCATCCAAACGGCCGCCGCCAATCAAGTTGCGAGGCATTTCGGGCGTAATCGGCACGACTCCCGGACTGGTGTGACTGCCCAATTGCAGGACGATCTGTCCGACAAAACGACCTTCTTCGAGTGCCCATTCGTCCGCGCTGGCGCGCGGCACAGACGTAAACACACCCGAAACAACACAACGCACGTCGGCCGTCGCACCGTCGGTGGTTTTTATCTGAACGATGATCTCGCTAAGGCTGTCGCGGGCAGCATCGGGATCTATAATCTCAATCGTCAGAGGGGCTTCAAAGGCGACACTGCTAACGGTGACGCCGTCGTCTGGAACATGGTAGGTAATTCGAGGTGGCAGCTTTGGATCAGCCGCCGGGGTGACGAGGCTCTCGAGGATTTGGATCTGTGCATCCGTTGGCTGATTGACGTAGACCACACTTTCTCGCGGTACGGAATGCCCGGGAAACGTGTTTTGTTCATCGAGATAACGGACATAGATCCGATCTCCCCTTTTGACGTGCAATTTTTCCGGTGCAGGCTCGGCCGACGTGTCAATCTCCTTGGTGAAGAGCCCGCTGAACTCTTCCGTTTCTGTCGCGTTGAACTGGACTGGATCGCCATCGTTAATGGAGACTTCGAAGGCGACTTGATCAGGCGCCGCTGATTGGTCGCGGTCATAGTCCTGGATCTCGACAATCACGCGTTCGCCCGGTTCAACCCGCTTTAGCCGCTTCCGCACGGTCGAGACCGTACCATTGCTTGAACGCTCGAAGTCATAAGCGATCGCCGCCACCTCGGCGTTGAAATAGGTCGCTTGCAACTGCTGTGTCAACAATCGACTGCCACCTGCGTTGGTTTGGGTCACGTCATCCGTGTAACTGGCCGTCACCACGTCGCCTCCGGCAATTTCCAGGACGGCATTCTGAGACAGAGAAAGCACATCGGCAGCCGTGGGGATGAACGGTTGATCGCGATCAGCACCCGAAATCTCCACGTGGTTAACCGCGACGGCCTCGCCAAGATACTCGTTAATCACAAAACGGGTGTAACGCGCATCGATGTCATCAAAACGAAAATCCCAGGCGTTATCCGAGAGAATCACGCGCGATCCAACTGCCGGCCGCAATTCCACGCCGCGCAGACCCATCGTGTAGCCATTGCGAATCTCTTGCGGGCGAATCGTCAGTTTCGCAACGCCAGATTTGTCGATCGTGATCGTGCCAAAGCGATCTGTCTGATACTTACTCCAGTTGCCGGTATTGGCCAAGTTTGAAGTAAAGTACTGGTCGCCCAGTTCGACGCGAACGATCGAGCCGCCTCCTTGGTGCGAGTAATTCATCCAGACGTCATAGACTCCCTCGGAAATATCAAACTCCCAGGACACGGCGTCGTCGGTCGACTGCCACGAGCCAAGATGCTTGTCTTCGCCTTCTCCTTTGATACCGAATTCCTCAGAGGTCTTGTTGAGTTTCGCAGTTTCGATCGCCAACGACCTGGCACCCGTCACTGCGACAGGTGCCTGCGCAGGTTCTTCGCCAAGCGCCGTGCTGGCTGCCGCAACATCAAAATCACTGGTCAGGAATGGCCCCAGCGTTACGCGTTGTTCGTCCAGGCTGGCACGGGCCCGCAGCGCGGACAGTTCCTTGTTATTGGGGTGCGCGGCGGCGAAGATCGTCAGATCGTGAACGCCCTTTTCCAGCCACACGTCGATCGTGCGGTTACCAGCGCCGACTTTCAATTCCAATTGACCATCCAGCGCGAGTGCCGTACGGCTCCCACGAACAGCGAAGCGAACGGCGCCCGCGCGAAGTTGAACGAACTTGCCGAACCAGATCACCGAGACATATCGCGATCGGTTCCCTTCTTCATTTTCTTCTGGGCGCGTCCACTGCAGCTGCCCGCCAGTCACATTGCCTTTTTCGATTGGTTCGCCGGCCGCCAGGTTAACCACCTGTTGCCACGATGTGTAGGACGTCGCATTGCCGGCGAACACGCGATATTGCATCGGCCCAAATTCGCCGGCCACGGCCGCTGCCGCTGGCGTCGCTGGGTGCGAGGCCAGGCGAAACCAGAATTCGCCGTCGTAACTGGCCTGTAGTTCGCCCCGTACCGGTTTGTTGTCGTCGGTTTGCGGAACAAAGAACTTGGCCTTCGAAATTGTCCGCAGGTCCTTCATATCGACGGTAAGCGATTTCGGAGTGGCGCCGTCGGGTTCGCTTTGCCAAAAAGTTTTGGGGTCCTTGTCGATGGCCATCAGCGGACTGTGATCGATCGCGGTGTCACTGGCCAACGCTCCGGCAGGCAATTCGCCACTTTGTGCCGTACCTTCAAAAACACCCGAATGCGGACCGGATTCGGTCAGTGTCACCTGCACCTGATCACCGCTATCGGCGACCAACTTGGTGACGATGGTGTCGGCCGATGGTGACAAGTCGCGATCCCCATCAACGACGCGGAGGTAGATCGGGTTGCCTGGCTTGATCTGGTTTGCCGGGCGTTGCATCGATTGCCGCGCATCGGCCCGCTGGCGGTCCCGCTCTTCACGCGCCAGTCGCTGGCTGAATGTCTCCTCTTCTTCGTCAATGATCTTGCTGCTGGCGACTTCAAACTTGGCGTCACCGGCAATTTGGATTTCGACATCCGAAAGCGGCACGCTTTTGAATTCGACTTTGAATCGATCGGGATAGTCACACAGGATTTTGTCGTTGCCGCTGACCTGCAGGACCTTGTCATGTTTGGTCACCGATCCCAGTTGTGTGTCAACGTCGGTTCGGAAGACCCCCTTCCCTGCTCCACCGCTGGTGAGATAAACCAGTTCTTCGTCTCCTCCGGGTTCTGTGCGGACGATCACTGGGATCCGATTGTGACCGCGACTGATGCCAAGATCGCTGTCCTGGACCACAATGGAGAGTGGCATACCAGGGGCGTGTTGCCGTTTGCTGGAGCGCCCCAGCCGGCCCACTGTCATCAGCAACTGCAATTGGTCGATGTACCGCTCTTCGGCACCATAGACTTCCGCCAGGTTGTACAAGGCTTGATTCGCCAGGTCGACGTTGGGGACGCGTTCGAGCACCGTGCGAAAGATGGCGCGTGCCTCGTCATTGTCGCCACGACGATGCGCCAACACTCCACGGAGGAACTCGGCCCGGATGATGACTTCAGTGTCCCGGCTGTTGGCCAGTTTCTCGAAGACCGTTTCGGCCTGGTCGTAGACCTTCTGTGCCATGTAGGTTTCACCGATCCCAAATTCGGCCTCGATAGCGAAGCCGGAAGTCGCATAGCGATTGATCACGGTCGTGTATTCACTTCGTGCGACGTCATACCGCTTGGCTCCAAAGAAATTCTTGGCCAGTAGGTATTGGATCTGGGCTTTTGTTTCATCTTCTACGGTCTTCGATTCACTGTTCTTGATCAGCCATTGGCGAAGAATGTTCTCGACGTCGTCGTGATTCGATTCGCCGCCAGCCGCCATCAGGTTTTCACAAACGAAGACCAACAGGTCCATCGGTACGGCGTCGCGGTGTTCATCAAACAATGCTCTGTTGTCGAGATAAGTGTCCAGCGCCAGCCGCCTATCGTTCAAACGCAAGTAGAGGGCGGCCTGTAGCAACGGCGCGATCGGGCTGTTCTCGTCGATGGTCAATCCGACGGTCCCCTGCCGCGCGAAACACTGGCCAATCATGTTGCGCGCTGATTGCTTACGCTGGTCGTTGATATTGGTCAGATTGGCCAGCATTCCAGA
>NYXM01000144.1 GCA_002685655.1 Planctomycetaceae bacterium | reverse complement strand
GTGTTCGATCTTTTATTGTCGTCTTTCGCTCCGCGAAAGCACGTTCCTTTCGCGGAGCGAAAGGCGACTATCGGACAGTAATTCCTCGAACGATCCTTACCCAAAGCCGCTTGCCTTTTCGAAAGGGTAAGCGGCTTTGATCTTAAATCGACGGAGTTCGAGCTGTGGGGCGTCGTCCTCCAGTGTGCGGCGTCGGTCTGCGCCATGATTTCATCGACCACGTTCCGATGAACGTCGGTCACCCGGAAGTCGCGACTGGCGTATCGGGTAGGTCAGCGGCTAAGGCGCTGGACAGATTCGACCGATCCACATCGAATCATCCACACTTTCCAAGTTCCATACCCTTTAGCATCAATGGTTTGCGCGATTTCGCGACAATTCTCAATTGTCGACTACACTGGAATGTGGGGAGGGTGTTTGGGTGAGCTTACCTAGCGTCAGGGAACTTTGGCCGTTCAAAGTGTGTCAAAACCGTGCGCTCTACGGAATGACAGCACTTGTCGGCGATGTCCATCGATCTGTCGCTTGAATCAACCTGTTCCCAACACTGAGGCGAGAGCCTCTGGAGATTCCGATGTGGATGGATTTCATTCGCCGTCGCCGTCCACGAAAGTCGTCGTCTTCGCGTCGCGAACACAATCGCCGTAGGCAACGCAATCCGCAACGACGGCTACTCGCCGAACCGCTAGAAGAACGTCGGCTGCTGACCGTGTTTGGTCACCTGGCCAACTTGGCGCCGCCCGAAGGCTTCGTGTTGAGCAGCGTCATGCCGCAAGATCAAGCGGGCAAATCCGTCAGCTTTGCAGGAGACGTCAATCACGATGGTTTTGATGACCTGTTGGTTGGCGCGCCCGTCGATAGATTCTTTCCCGCGGGCAGCGGTGCCGCTTATTTGGTTTATGGCAAGGCCGATGACTTTTCGAATTTGACCTTGGAGCTGACTTTCGAGCCCGATGGTTTTCCAATGTATGGGCTGGTGACTGCGGATCATGCCGGGTTCTCCGTGAGTGACGCGGGCGATATTAATGGTGACGGGTTTCATGACTTCATCGTTGGTGCGCCTTGGGCGGATCGCCCGCATCCCGATGGGCATGTGTATGGTAATGGCGAGAGCTATGTCGTGTTTGGTGGCGAATTCCTGCAGCGGCCAACGCTTTTCAATTTGGATGGCACCAACGGTTTCAAGATCGTCGGCAACGCGCCGTACGATCGGACTGGGTATTCCGTCAGCGGCGCTGGCGATGTAAACGGCGACGGCTTCGACGATCTGTTGGTCGGCGCGCCGGTTGATGACCATTCTTTCTATGGCACTGGGCAGAGCTACTTGCTCTTTGGAAAACCGGAGGGGTTCACGCCGACCGTCAACGTCTGGCAGCTAGCAGCAAACGGCGATGGTCTCGCCCTGCATGGTATCGATGCTGAAGATCATATGGGGTTTTCTGTCAGTGACGCGGGCGACATTAACGGCGATGGCTACGCGGACTTTGCGATTGGTGCACCATTCGCCGACAAGCAGGTACAAGGCGGCTTACTCTCAGGCTCGGGAGAAGGGTACTTGATTTTCGGTGGCCCTTCGATTGAATCCAATGTGACTCAACTGGATGGCACGAATGGCTTTCGCATTGCGGGCTTTGCCTCGTACGATCGCGCTGGCTATTCGGTCAGTTCCGCGGGCGACATCAATGGCGACGGTATCGACGATCTGCTGATCAGTGCCCCGGCGGACCGGACCGTTCCAGTTCATCCCGGTCAGACGTATGTCATTTTCGGAAAAGAGAGTGGCTTCGAACCGGTCCTGGATCTGGGCTCGCTCGATGGGACCAACGGATTCAGTCTGTTCGGGATCGACGGCGCGGACCACGCGGGTTGGTCGGTCAGCGGCGGAGGCGACATCAATGGTGACGGCATCGATGATTTGCTGATCGGTGTTCCATTCGCCGATCAGTACAGCGGCACGCTCGCCTTTTACGGAGTCGGTGAAGCATACGTGATCTTTGGACGTGACACTGGATTTCCCAATCGCGTGGTATTGGGTGCGTTGGGAAATGACGAAGGTTTCATTTTGTTGGGTGAGGTTGCCTACGATCGGACTGGACATTCAGTCAGCACCGCCGGCGATGTTAATGGTGACGGTTTCGACGACTTTATCATCGGCGCGCCTTCCGATCCCGACTATACGGATCGGCCCGGTCGCGCTTATGTGATGTTTGGACGCGACTTTACCGGGAAGAATCCGCAGACTGGCGATAGCGACTCCAACACGCTGGCGGGAACCGATCAAGCGGAAGTTCAAATCGGCGGGCAAGGCGACGATCTGCTGATCGGCAACGGCGGTGCCGACGTCGCACGTGGCGGGCAAGGCGACGACACCATTTACCTGACCGATTTGACATTCCGCTTGTTTGATGGCGGTCGGGGCGAGGATACGTTGACGTTCACCGGCGGAGGTTTGAATTTGGATCTGTCGGCGGTTTACGACAACCGTCTAGTCGGCCTCGAGCATATCGACCTGACCGGCTCGGGCGACAATCATTTGACGATCGGAAATGTTCGCGAGGTTCTCAACATCTCCGACACGAGCAACCGCCTGGTTGTGCATCGGGACGCCGACGACACCGTTGATCTTGGCACCGGGTGGACAGAACAGTCCTCGGAGACAATTGACGGCAGCGTCTTCCGCGTGTTTACGCAAGGCGCCGCCAAGCTGCTCGTTGAAAACCTGAAGCCGACGCTCGACTTAAATGGCCCCGATGACGACGGTACCGATACGTCGGCCACTTTCACTGAAGATGGCCCAGCTGTCGTGATCACCGATGCCGACCTGACGGTCGCGGACGACGATCAGATTGTGTCGGCAACGGTCACGCTGACAAATGTGTTAGATGGCATCGACGAATCGTTGGCGATGACCGTCAGCGGAACGGGCCTTCAGACGACTTATAATGCGGCCACCGGTGTCCTTGAAGTGACGGGAACTGCATCGGCGAGCGTGTACGCCGCCGCGCTGGCGACATTGCGGTATCGCAACGCCGATGACGGTGCCGACGTCACCGATCGCGTGGTCACCGTCACGGTCAATGACGGACTTGTCTCGAGCGACGCAGCCCGAGCCACGGTCAGCCTGATCGCAGTCAACGATGCGCCGCAACTTGCCAGCGCGCCAGTACATCTGGGGACGATCAACGAAGACGACCAAGATACAGACGGCACGACCGTGGCCGCTTTGATCCCCGATGGCAATATTACCGATCCGGACGGCGCTGCCGTGGAAGCGATGGCCGTGATCCTGGTGGATCAGACCAACGGCGTCTGGCAGTTTAACACCGGAGGCGACTGGCATGACTTCGGACTTCCGTCACTAACCGCCGCTCGACTGCTGGGACCGACGGACAAAGTACGTTTCAGGCCGGTCGCCGACTACAACGGCGTGGCGACGTTCCGTTTCAAAGCCTGGGATCAAACGAGCGGAACTGCCGGCGAGGAAACGGATGTGATCACCAACGGAGGTACAACCGCCTTCAGCACAGGCAAGGCCTCGGCGACTGTCTCGGTTACGCCGGTCAATGACGCCCCGATCTTGGACGACAGCCTTTCGCCGACCCTGACACCAATTTCTCGCGAGCAGCTGAATTCGGCGGGCGACCTGGTGTCCGTGCTCGTCGCAGGAGCCATCGAAGATGTTGATGGTCAGCCGCGCAGTTCGATTGCGGTGATTGATGTTGATGAAACCAACGGACATTGGGAACACTTGCTCCCGGGTACGACTCTGCAACAGTGGATGAGGATCACGGCGTCGGAGTCATCGGCACTGCTACTGTCCTCTGCGCGTCGAATTCGTTTTGTTCCGGACATTGGGTTTTCAGGAACGGCGACGATCACCTTCCGTGCCTGGGATCAATCAGTGGGCGGGGACGGGACTCAAGTTGATACCACACAAAATGGTGGCACCACGCCGTTCAGCATCGCGACGGATACGGCAGAAATCACCGTTGCAGACACTGACGATCCGCCGACGCTGGATCCGATCAGCTCGCCGCTCATCCGAAGCAGCACGGAGCCGTTCAATCTGGGCTTGACCAACATCACCGACGGTGGCGCGGGGACCGAGACCCTGACGATTTCTGCAACCAGCAGCAACCATGAGGTCTTGCCGGATCCCGAAGTCAGCTATACCGCACCCGACACGACGGGTCAGTTGCTGCTTTCTCCGGTTGCCGAAATGGGCGGTTGGTCCGTGGTCACGGTGACCGTGACTGAAGACGACGGGGATGCGATTACGCGAGTGTTTGCCGTCAGTGTGGGTGATAATCTGCAGCGGTGGCAAAACCCGTTCGATGCCAAGGATGTCAATGCCGATGGGGCTATTTCGCCAATCGATGTGCTGCAGATTGTCAACGAGTTGAACCGACCCAACCATGCTGATCAAACGGGTCGGTTGCCCAATCCTGCTTCGCCCAATGCGCCGCCGCCGTACTACGACGTAACGGGCGACGGATTTGTCACATCGCGAGACGCATTGCTGATTATTAATTGTCTGAACGAAGCTGCGAGCGGTGGAGGCGAAGCAGAGGGTCCGGACGATGGCCTTAGCTGGTTGGCCGGAGCGACGGGCGCAAGTGTGAACTTTGCCGTTCCGTCCGTCGCGACTATTCCACAAGGTTCGCCAGACAACCCGGCGGTTCCTTCGAACGGCACCGGCACAACCAGTTCGGTCGTTGCTCTAACGAAACCGACGACGGTCGACGCTATCGCGCGGCATCGATTTTTCGCGTCTGAAGAACCATCACCGACCGACGATCTGGATTCGATCTTGGACACGCTAAGCGCCGACGAACTGGCCAAGTGGTGGTCGTAAGCTAAGGTCTCCCAACTGTCGTAGTCGATGTCTTTATTGCAGAGCCTGGTCTCGCCGCTGCGCCGAATTGGTTGGCGCACAGATTGCCATCTTCGTCGCGCGCTGCGATAACGGAGCACTATTGGGCCGTAGAATCCCTGTGCTCCGAGGAGGCGCCGCTGTCATGTCGCAAACCGACGCTCGTCCAAATCTTGAAGGTCGTATCGCCGTAGTTACTGGAGGTGCCAGCGGGATTGGCCGAGCCATCGCGGTTTTGCTGGCAGAATGTGGGGCGCGCGTCTTTGTGGGTGACTACGATCCCGTTCCGGAAAACGTCGCAGCGAGCCGAAAGCTGAGCATCGTCGATCGTCGCTGTGACGTTCGGGTCGAGTCGGACGTGCGCGATTTGATCGAAGCGGCAGTCACCGCTGGTGGCGGGCTGGACATACTGGTCAACAATGCTGGCATCGGCCTGGTCAAGCCGATCATCGAAGTGAGCGAAGAAGAATGGAGCGCGTGTCTGGACACGAACCTTAAAGGTGCCTTTCTGGCAGCGAAGCACGCGATTCCGCACTTGATCGCGCGAGGTGGTGGGTCGATCGTGAACACGGCTAGTAACGCGGGAATCCTGCCACGTGCCCACGACCCTGTCTATTCGACCAGCAAGGGAGCCCTAGTTGCGTTGACCAAATGTCTGGCGCTTTGCCACAGTCCCGACCGCATTCGCGTCAACGCTGTCTGCCCGGGGCCAGTGGGCGACACACGGATGATGAATGCCGACCTGGATCGCGTGCCGGATCGCGAAGCCGCGATTGGTCAGTTTATCAGGGCCAGCCCGTTGGCCCGAGCGCATGGCCGGATGATTGCGCCGCAAGAAGTTGCCGAAGCCGTACTCTACCTGGTCAGCGATGCGGCGCAGATGGTAACGGGAACGTTGATTGCGATTGATGGAGGAAAATCGTTGGGTGTCCCGCCCGTGGGCGACGCGTGACGATGGCCGCATCTCTAAGCAAGCGTTCCTGTTGTATACTGATCGGCACGATATACCCGCATCCTTCTTATGCCGACGTTGAAAACCATGTCGTTGTTTGAGCAATCCGAGAAAGCGAGTCTTCGCAGCGTCCAACCGCTCGCCGCCCGGATGCGGCCGAGCACGCTGGCCGAATTTGTTGGCCAGCAACATTTCCTGGGTGAAGGTAAATTGCTCCGCAGATTGCTGCAGGCGGACCGGCTCGGTTCCGTTCTGTTCTACGGCCCACCGGGCACCGGGAAGACGACCCTAGCGAGGCTGTTGGCCACTGAGAGTCTCAGCCGTTTTCGCCAGTTGAGCGCCGTCACAAGCGGTGTGAAGGACGTTCGCGAGGTTCTCGAAGAGGCGCGTGACGAAGTAGCAACCGGCGGAAGGAAAACGGTGTTGTTTGTCGACGAGATTCATCGCTTCAACAAGACGCAACAGGATGCATTGTTGCCTGACGTCGAAGATGGCATCGTCACGTTGATCGGTGCAACAACGGCCAATCCATTCTTCGCGGTGAACAGCGCCCTGGTCAGCCGCAGTCAGATCTTCCAATTCGAACCATTGGCA
The DNA here is from genome assembly GCA_002685655.1 of Planctomycetaceae bacterium. The sequence goes on along the minus strand of NYXM01000144.1, from coordinate 6,618 downwards.
ATCGACGAGATCAAGGCTCTTCTGTTTCGGGCGCTCGAAGATAGACAGCGCGGACTAGGTACACACGACGTTGAATTAACGGACGACGCGCTTGACTACCTGGCGCGCGTGTGCGACGGTGATGCGCGTCGCGCCTTGGCGGCGTTGGAAATTGGCGTGCTCTCCTCGACGGGTAAACCAATTCACTTCGATGCCGCGTTGGCCGCCGAGTCCGTACAGCGCAAAGCGATAGAGTACGATTCGTCGGGCGATACGCATTACGATGCGGCCAGTGCCTTGATCAAGAGCATTCGAGGCAGCGATCCAGACGCTGGGCTGTATTGGCTGGCACGGATGTTGGAGGGAGGAGAAGATGTCCGGTTCCTTTGCCGCCGGTTGGTGATCTTGGCCAGCGAAGACATCGGCAACGCTGATCCACACGCTCTGCCGTTGACGGTAGCAGCGATGCAGGCGTGCGAGTTTATTGGATTGCCTGAATGCCAATTGACACTGTCACAGGCGGTGACGTATCTGGCCTGTGCTCCCAAGTCGAATTCCGCGACTGTGGCGATTGGTGAGGCGATTCACGACATTCGCGAAGGCCGCTTACTGCCCGTGCCGGTTCATCTGCGGGATTCCCATTACGAAGGTTCGAAACAGCTCGGACATGGTGAAGGATATGAATACGCGCACGACGCCCAGGATGGCTTGGCAGAACAGGATTACTTGGGCGTGGATCGCGAGTACTATCGGCCCGTCGACCGGGGCTTTGAACGGGAGTTGGCAGAACGTCTGACGACGATCCGGAAGCGGCTGCGGGCCGCGAAAACGGAGCCGGAACCGTAGGCGATGCTAGCGTCGTGGCGAGCGTCAGAAATTCGCCTAGTATCGGGCACACTCTTCGTCTATTATCCCCCACGCAAAAAACCTGTATATCGACGCATTCGTCAGGGAGGACGATGTGGATACGCTCAAAACCGCGATCGTAGTTGTTCTGTTGTTGGCCGTTCTGTATGGCGTTTACGTCACACTGAACCAGCCCGATCAGGAAGTTCCTGAGGAAATTGCATGGGCACAACAACAAACGGCTGAGCCGTTACAAGTCGACTTTGGCCAGACTTCCGCCGGTGCACCATCGGCGGTGACAGCCTCGTTGGGTGATTCCGCCCCTTGGAGCTCCGATCATGCCGCTGGTGATATGCACGCGCACGACGACACAATAGTCGTCCCAACCAACTCAGCCGCTAGCACCTTGGCACCGACCGACTACGGCCAACCATCCGCACCGATTGCCGCCGCTACTGACGTGGCTGCGCCCGATCTGATCCCGTCAACCAGTGGCGGCCCGTCGAGTAGCGCCGGATCGGTTCAACCCCACAGTGCAGGGGCGTACGCTTCGCCTCCTCCACCTGAGACAGCTCTAGCGGTCGCGCCACCGAGCTCATCGATCGGATACGATCCCGCAAACTCGTCCCCGTCGAATCGGACGACAGTTGCCACGGCCGTGCCACAACCCCCGTCGGATTCAACCGCTTCGGTGTATGGGCTGTCAGAACCAAATGTCGCCGCGCCCGCGGGCGCCTATGGCGAATCGTCAGGGTTGTCTGATAATCCACAAGTGACAGCGACCACTGAGCTGTCGGTCGCGAATTCCTACACGGAATCGGCGCCTTCGCCAAGCACCGTCTCAGTACCGAAAACCAGCCGAATCGACGGCGGTGTGGCAACGGCGCGCGGTCAGATCGAACAGGGCCAGTATTACGAGGCGCTACTAACCTTGTCGTTTGCGTACAATTCGCCTGGGATTTCGGATGAAGAGCGGCAGCAACTGCAAGCCTGGTTGGACCCGCTGGCAGGCAAAGTCATCTACTCAAAAGAGCATCTCGTCGGTGCTCCCTATCAAGTGCAGGATGGTGAGACCTTGCAGTCGATCGCAACGAGACACAAAGTCCCGTGGCAATTACTGGCCAACATCAACGGCCTCCGCGATCCGTCAGTCGTCCAACCCGGCTTGTCAATCAAAGTGGTTCCCGGACCTTTCCACGCTGAAGTTGATGTCGCGAGCAACTCGCTAACGCTCTTCGCGGGCCGATTGTATGCAGGCAAGTTTGCGATTACTGTCAACGCTAACAATCCACCAGCACCTGGGGAGTATAAGGTGAATGACAAACAGCCGGGGCATTCGTACTATGCCGGCGATGCCCAGACGCTGGGACCACAGGATCCTCAAAACCCATACGGCGGCATTTGGATTGATCTGGGCGGCAACGTATCGATTCATGGCACGTCGAGTTCTCCGGGGCAATCCGAGCAGCTGGGCTGTATCAGCCTTATCGCCAAGGATGCCAACGACATCTACGGTATTCTCTCACTGGGTTCAAACGTGGTCATTCGCCGCTAGAGCGCGTGCCGAATCACGGTAGTGGATTTTTGCCGTTTGGGTTTGGATTCGTGAGACAATGCGCCGCGGGCGTATCATGGTCGATGGTCGCGTCAATCGCCCGCCACGGCAGCTGTCCGCTTGCTTGTTTGTTTGTCTTGCCAACATTGCGATGCAAGCACCATGTCACAGCGGGCCTCTAAACGGTATGATTCGAAGAACTCATTCAACACAAGGACTGAAAGAATGGATCCCGAACTGAGCGGTCGAGCCGATTCGATTCAACAGCGCATTTTGCAGCTACGAGATAGTCTTTGACTACGTCGGCAAACAAGAGGTGGTCGCAGGGATTGAGACGCGGATGGCAGCGTTTGGCTTTTGGGACAACCAGGAGAAGGCGCAGCTGGCCGTCGGCCAATTGAAATCGTTGAAGACGATTCTCAAGCCGCTGGAAGAGACGCTTCAATCGAGCGAAGATCTGGCGGGCCTACTGGAAATGGCGGCCGAAGACGAGGGATTCGCAACCGAAGTGGCGTCCGAGATTTCCAGGCTGGAGAAGGTCCTCGACGAACTCGAATTGGCCGCCATGCTGGACGGTCCCAACGACGCGGCCGGTGCCTTGATCAGTATCTATGCACGCGACGGCGGAACGGACGCGAACGACTGGGCAGAGATGATGCTCCGGATGTACACCCAGTGGGCGCAAAAGAATGGTTACTCTTGCACGCTTTTGGATCGTCAGGACGACGAAGTGGCCGGCATTCAGAATGCTTCGATCGCCATTCGCGGCCCGATGGCGTACGGTTACTTGAAGGGGGAAACCGGCACGCATCGTTTAGTGAGAATTAGTCCGTTCAACGCCGACGGAAAACGTCAGACGAGCTTTGCTGCGGTGGACGTGTCACCAGAGATTTCCGATGACATCGAAATCGAGATTGACAAGAGCGATGTCCGCGAAGACACGTTTCGCGCCAGCGGCGCGGGAGGTCAACACGTCAACAAAACCAGCAGCGCTATTCGTCTGACGCACTTGCCGACCGGAACGGTTTCACAGTGCCAGAGCGAGCGCAGCCAGCACAAAAACCGCGCCACGGCTTGGAAGATGCTGCGTGCTCGAATGGCACGCGCCGAAGAAGAAAAACGCGAAGCGGAAGACGCGAAAAAATATAAGAACAAAGCGCGTGTTGGGTTTGGCTCGCAGATCCGAAACTACTTTCTGCACCCTGATCAACGCGTCAAGGACGCGCGGACCGGCCATATCGTGGGCAGTTTTAGCAGTGTCCTCGATGGTAACATCCAGGAGTTTCTAGACGCTTACTTGCGGTGGCGCATTGGCCAGGATGATACCTAGGTAGGTGATCTCCACATCGTCACACACGGTATTGCCATGACGAAACGCGGCGAGTCCATCCAGTTCAAGCTCGCCGAAGGTGTGGGATTGCGGGCCACGTTCAGTTGGCAATGCGATCGTTACGCGCATGTCGTGACATTGATCGAGCCAGAGGGTGAACATACGTTGCTCGAATCGGCCGAAGGCAAGCCAGACGACCCTTGGCCACCCAGTCCCGCCTTTCAGCAATTGAGCGTTCAAGAAACTTGCCATCAGCGCGTCGCTTTGCTTGTTGGCATGTCAGGAAACTGCCATTGGTCGATGAGCGTTGAAGTGTCCCAACCCCAAGGTGGCATTGTGTTCGACGTTGCCTGTCGCGTGAACGAATCAGTGGAAACTCTAGGCAGCAGTTATCGGGCCGACGGTTACACACTGGAGAACCCGAACACTGCGGTGGGTCGTTTCGGCGCGATGCGTTACGCCCTCGTTCTCGATCCCACATTGGGTCCGGTCGCTCAATCACTGTCGATGTCCGCCGATCAACTTCGAATCGAACGCCTGATGGCACGTTCTACGATGCCACATACCGCCAGATGGAAGTACGCGGTGGCGCTGACTTGAGGCGAGCGGCAGAATTCGGCATACCCGTCCTACAGTTAAGTCTCCATCTGCCCGTCGCCTTAAGACGATCGTTGGCCTGCACGCGGATGCCAATTCGATTCAGAGTTGTTCGGTTGTAGCAATTGAATCGAATGAACGGGCGAGTGGTTGACGAGTGCGGACGTTCACGTCCTGATGGAATGACACTGCGGCCAATGTATTTTTGGTGCGTGCATTGTCGTGGCGACCTTTGGTTCACGCCGCCGCCGAGATGGTCCGATATAAAGAAAAAAACCTCTCGCCAATAACCGTGGACGCCAATGCATACCGATCCCCGCAACTCGTATCTCGAATCGCAAGTTCTCACAGCTACGCCGCAGAAGCTGCGGTTGATGTTGATCGAGGCCGCGTTGGGTGCCGCCCGACAGGCGCTCAACTCATGGGAGGAGAAGCTTGACTCGGAAGCGAACATCGCGCTGATTCGCTGCCGCGAAATCATCTCAGAATTGTTAGCTGCCATCAGGCCAGACGATTCGGAACTCACACGCAACGTTTCCGGGATCTATATGTTTCTCTTCAAGACACTGGCCGAAGCGCAACTCCATCGTGATCGAGCTAAGGTCGGCGAAGCAATCAAAGTGCTTGAAATCGAGCAGGAAACATGGCGTGACGTTTGCGAGCAGATGCCCAACGCGCCGGTTCCCAAAACCATGGTGGATCGACCTCAGGAGATCACATCCTCCCAGGCTGCCATCGTACTCGGCGATGCCGTGCTCGGCGACATTGATTTGGAGGGCAAACCGTCCAGCGGGCTGTCCCTGGACGCATAATTCGTCCGGCATTAGTTAGGGGCGCGTTCTGCCTTTATGATGACGGCTGTGACGTCGTCATCCAACTCTGCACTAGCAAAGTCGCACGTTGCGGCGTACAGCTGGGCCACAATTTCTCTTGCTGGTTGATCGCTGAAAGTTCGTATCACGTCCATCGCCCGCTCGATGCCAAAGAAACTGCTATGATCGCGTCGCGTTTCGAAAACGGCGTCGCTGGCCACTAGTAGAATGTCGTTTCGATGCAATCGAATTGGCTTGGATAGCGGAAACACCTCGTCGTCAAGCACGCCAATCGGCACGCTGGCGCTCTCCAGGACTTCGACATCGCCGCCTTGCCTGATCAGGTAGGCCGGATGCCCGGCGCTGGCATATTCGATGGTGCGTGACCGGCTGTCAAGGCTCACACAAAAGACGCTAGCGAACGGGTTGGTCCCTGAATCTCCCGCCAACAGCCGATTGCCCAACGCCAACATTTCATGAACGTGATTGCCGAGCACGGCGGCGGTTCGCAGATAAGATCTGATCGTGGCCGCCATGATCGCAGGGCCGAATCCGTGGCCCGATACGTCCGCCAGAACGATGGCGATACGGTCATCTTGCAACGGTATGTAGTCGAAGAAATCACCGCTGCAGCGTTCTGCCGGATAACACTGCCCCGCGATATCAAAGCCCGGGACAATGGGTGCTGCAATCGGAAGCAAATGCTCTTGAACCGAGTGAGCTGCCTCGACATCGCGTCGAAGTTTGCGGACGTCAGTCACATCCAAAGCGACACCGATTGCTCCGACAGGCATAGAATGTTCGTTGTCCAGCGGTTGAACATGGGCGTGGTACCAACGACCATGCCAATGAAGATCGGACGAACTTGATTCTCCCTGGAGAGCGTTGCGATGCATCATCAGCGAGGGGTGCTCGAACGACGGTGTCCGGGATGGAAACAGCTCGCTCAACTCTGCGCCGACAAACTGTTCGGCATTCAAGTTCATCGTCGCCAGTTCTCGACCGCGAAGCGACGTGATCCGAAGATCGGCGTCCGTCGTCCACAACATCGCTGGCAACTGTTCAGCCATCATTCTGAGCCGTTGTTCGCTCGTCTGAAGCTCGGCCGTCAGGCGATGACGCGTGATTGCGTAACGCAGTGTGCGAACCAGCAATTCGCTGTTGAACCCGTCCTTTACGATGTAGTCTTGTGCGCCTTGCTCGATCGCTTCGACAGCCACGGCGTCATTCTGGTTACCCGATAAGATGACGATTGGAACGTCTGACGCTGCGGCAAGCAAATCGTGAAAGGTCTCGATGCCCGTCGAATCGGGCAGCGTCAGGTCGCAGAGAATCACGTCAAAACTGAATTCTTGAAGCAATTCGATCGCCCGTGAGAGGCGAATGGCATGTTCAATCTGGAATGCGTAGTTCGTGGATTCACCGAATGCGTGCTTTACAAGGACGACGTCGTCCTTGTTATCTTCGATCAAGAGAACTCGAATCGTGGGGGGGGGTCC
>NYXM01000143.1 GCA_002685655.1 Planctomycetaceae bacterium | reverse complement strand
TGCTTCGTCGCGCTGCGTAAGTCCAATCCGTGGTGTCAATCGCGCTAACTGTACGCGCTGATGGTGTCGTTCCCGCAACTCGTCGTCCAAATCGTCAAAGAACTCCGACTCGCAGATCCTGAGGATGGAAGAACTGCCATCAATTCCGCGACTCGACGATCATTTCATCGCATGAACTGCAAACGCAAAAGTCGCTGGACTAGCACACCTGTCTGGACGAATCGGGTGAATTGTGACACCACTCGCGACTATGTGAGTTAGCAGCCGGCAAGAACGAGACTCACTCCCGGGCGAACCGCTCGGGAGTGAGAAAGAACTCGTTTACGTCGACTGCAAGTTGGATCAGGGCGTGGCTTCGCCACCGCCAGCCGGCTCTTCACCACCAGCCGGCTCTTCACCACCAGTGGGCTCTTCACCACCAGTGGGTGCATCAGACTCTGTTGCCATGGCCTCCATGGCTGCATCGTCCATTCCAACATCGCCGTCCGCCTCGCTTGCTGCTGGAGGGCCACAGCCAATAATAGGCATGACGCTCATCGCAGCCATCAGCAGACAAAAGCCAAAAAACTTCTTCATTTGACTAACCTTCCCTTCAGTTGCGTGTGGGGAAACTCGCCTCGCAACGCTCACGAACTTCCTTCCCTATCTGGCTCGACTGTTCACGGCAGTCCCAATTGGACCGCTACTGCTGGATGAGGAACTCGTTTCATGAGCGTTACTGCGCGTACCAAGGTGTGTTGACGAAGAGAAATGAGGGGGGCGCCAGTCGCGACCCCCGCATATCAAAACGTACCAACTCATATCAGAATCTCTACGGCCACACCACTTGTGCTTCGCTGTTCTGCGAAGAAGCCCCGAGTACGGTATGGGCTGCGACCCAGACGTTGCCGCCTCGGCCTAGATTGCTGTGGTTTCCGGTGGAAATCGTCTCTGGAATGAACCGCACGGACGCGTCCGCCAGCGTAAACATAGCTCCACCGGGATGCGTGCTGCCGGCCCCCGGCCAGTTATTATTCATTGGGTAATGATCGTAATATACCGGTGCTGCGATATATGGGCTCCTCCATTGAGGTCTCCAGATTTGTCCTGCCGCTCCGGTTGCATCAAGCATGGGCCCCATTCCTGCCTGAAGAACCCATGCATGGCTGCTGTTCCAAGAGGCCGACGCGACGAGAAGCGAGCGAGTAACGCGACCCCTGCCAGATCGAATCGTTCCGACTCCACCTCCCCAACGACCAGAAGGTGATGAATAGCACGAACTAGCTGTGTTTGTCCAACTGTTGCAGTAACCCGAGACCGTGACCTCACCCACCGCGATGGTGTTCGAAGTACCATCTTTAATGTCCCGTAAACTGACCGGGTCGATTAACGTGAATACGCCGGCTCGCCGCTGGTCGTTCAGCCACCGGCGATGCCGATCCCAGCCTGCATTTCCAGCGTAGGACGTGTATCCGAAACCCTGGGGAGAAGTAGAATCTCCAGCTTGTGGTTTATCTCCATAGGTTGGATCTGAAGGACACAGAAACGCCGGCAACACGACGGACTGTAGTTCAGTATTGTTACCTATGTTCTGCCTGAGCCCCGGCACTTTGAAATCGATACGGTCATGAAGTGGCTGCTGCTCCATGAACGGGAGAATGAGCGCAATCCAAGTGTAATTCCTCTGGCCGCCCGACACACCCGCATTGTTCGTTGTTCTGGACAGCCCAGTCTTTCGGTTGCCACCCCACCATATTGCGTCAGGCGGAAACGTCTTATAGGTGTCGTGGTAGTTGTGAAGCGCGATACCGATCTGCTTCAAATTGTTGCTGCACGACATTCTTCTTGCCGCTTCCCTCGCTGCCTGGACAGCAGGCAGAAGCAGCGCGACTAAGATACCGATGATGGCGATCACCACCAACAGCTCAACCAGCGTGAAGCCGCGAGTTTTGCGGCCTATCCGGACATTCGTCAACATGACCAACCCTCCTCATTGAAAGAAATAAAGAGAAATAAGGAATACACAAAACGGATAAGACCGTCATTGTCGCAATATGTGAGAATCAATTCGGAGATCCGATCAGGACATTCTGAAATCCAACTTGTCGTTGAAGAGGAAACAGATGATATTCAGTTAAACTTATGTGCATACCGTAGTCAAGCGGTTTCTCCGCAAAACCCTGTAGCCCTCGGTGCCCGCCGCTTCTTCCAGACACTGAAACCACATCGTAAGACTTGTCTTCTTCTCTGGGGTCACAGTATTGAACTGTTTGAGCTGCGCATCGTCAAAACTCAAAACATAATGCGCTGTACGTTACGTTGGTTCCTTGTACGTGTACGGCAGGTCTCTTCTCGTCGCGGGAAGTTGCAGGGAGGCCATGTGACGCTGAGATTCCCCAGCACCTGCCGGCAAGACAGCAAGCGACGCCAACACAAGGACAATCCAATTCCACAGGCGCGACGCGCTACCGACAAAGCGATCCTCGCTAAGCAAGCGAGAATGGCATTTCCACGGCATCATGCTCCACCGCCGCCCCAAATGCAACCCTTCGGCGGCGTTCTTGTGATTCTACCCGCCGTCGTCGGAGAGCGTAATCGGCGTCAGCACGGCAGAAAACCACCTGTCTAACCCGCTTGCGTAAGACCATCCATGAGTGTATTGAACGTCTCCTTCTCAGCAGCTTCGATCAGTTTGAGTTGTGCCCATTCCGTTTGAGGAATGTGGCGCTCGATCGCCGATGTAACTCGCGCACGCAGTTCAGTGGCTGGAAGTGCATCCATAACCGCGAATCGGTGAAAGCGCGACATCATACTCATGTGTCCAGCGGATGCGGCTTTTCTCATTTCACTATGGCGCTACGATCGGTGGTTGTGTTGCAATCGTCGTCGTCGCTTTCTGGCTGAACAACCTCACGACGACCCGAAATTGCGATGACTAGCGATGTCACCACCCAAAAACGCTGGCGGCCACGGTTCACGGTCACGACGCCGGTGGAATCTCTCAAACGGAGTCAAGCATGAGTAAGTTTGCGTACAAGATCGCTATGGTGCAATGTGGATACGTTCCCGTCGTTAGGGCGTGGTTTTTGGAGCACTTGGCTTGCCAGCCAAAAAGGGAGCCTTGACGCAGATTTGGCCGGTTGCGGAGTGGGCGGGTATGATTTGGGTATGGCAACAGATCTTGAGTCGCGACGGTTCACAGTGATTGAGCTATTCGTGTACGTGTCAGCGCTCAGCGTAACGCTTGGGCTGCTTAGAGTGAGCATGTTGAGCGTCGGGGCACTCATCGGTATGCCCGTGGGCGTCGTTATGTTTGGTCGTCGATACGTGATTACCGGTGCCTTGCTTGGTGCGGTAGCAATTTGGCCGATACTGTTCGTTCTGGCTTACATCTACCTGTACGCGAATGGCGCATTTCCAGGTTCAAGGGGGATGTGATGACCACCCAACCCACGCCGAAACGTTGGCGGTGGGGGCAACAACGGTGCATTTCCTGTCCAGATTTGCTAGGCTTGCGGTTGGGCAAATGGGGCGAGCATTATTCCAAAATCTCAGAGGATGGACCTGACGTGACTTCTGTACCTGAACCGATTCGGCAAAACCGCCCGGCCGAGGTCGATTTGTGCGTTTCGCGCTATGACCAGGTGGCGGGGATGTTGGTCTCGCTGTTGATCTTGATCGGCTGCGCGGTAGGGACCATGTTCATCATCTGGTTGACGACGACACTCGTCTTTCGACAGGATGCCGTGCCGATCGAGTGGATCGAAAGTCCTGCTGGTCGCGGTGCCAATCCACCCGGCTTTGAGCGCGACATGTTGGCACCCGGCATGGAAGAGATGCCGGAGTTAGCCGAGCCGCAATTAGAAACCGCATTGGAAGCGGTCACCAATACCGTTTCTTCTCTGGCCGCGTTCAACGATGTGCTCAACACCACGTCATCCAATAAAGGTGATCGTGGTCGTGGTGACAAACGCCCGCCGGGTCCAGAAGGCGAGGGCGACAATGTCATTCCTCGTTGGGAACGCTGGGAAGTTCGATGGGTTTCGTCCGGCATCCAGGCGTATGCGCGGCAGTTGGACTTTTTTAAAATCGAACTGGGGGCTGGCGGCGGCGGGTCTGCGCTCATGGACTATGCCTATGAACTAAGCAAGTCCCCGAAGAAGCGCCAAGGAACAAGCAAGGCGGAAGAACGTTTGTTCATGACGTGGAAGGGTGGCACGCTGCAGCAATTTGACAGGACTTTGTTGAGACGTGCTGGCATCGACACCAACAACAAGCGCGTCATGTTCCAGTTCTTTCCAGAACAGGTGGAAGAAAGCTTGGCACAGATCGAAAAGGCGAATGCTGACAAGTTGGGGCACCTCAGTGACAAAGAGTATTTGAAGACGATCTTCGGCGTCCGAGCCAAAAGGCGCCAGTACGAGTTCTTCGTGGCAGAACAACGATTCCGCCCCGTACCTCCTTAGAATTCGCAGCCGTCGCGACTAGCGCGCCCGGATGGTGCTGATTTGGCCGGTTGCGCGGCGGGCGGGTATGATTGGGGTATGGCAAGAGAACGACCAAAACGCTGGTTGCGGTTTAGCCTGGCCACACTGCTCGTGTTGACCGCATTCTGTGCAGTTGGCTTGTCGTGGCTGAGTGACCGCCGACAACTCCTGAAGAAGATTGAGTCGTTGGAAGCGAACCTGGCCGAAACTCAGCAGGCACTTGTGCGTGCGAAAGGAAGACCGCGGGTCTTGTCCGTACCAAGCCATAGCTACGCCCCACTGCCTCCAGCCGAGGAGTGGAATTCAGGGCTATCGCGTGGTCGCCCGTGGCCCAGCGAACTCAAATGACCACCCAGCCCACCACCCCGAAACGCTGGCGGCCAAGGTTCTCGGTCAGGACGTTGGTGGTGTTCGTCTCGTTGGTGTGCTACTACGCGGCGTGCTGGGCAACGCAGCGGATCTTTCTCGTTTCTGCGAACGAAAAAGGCATATCGGATCTGCGTCTGACTACGAAACACACAGTCCGTCAGTCGTGACGGTTTTTCCAAATCCTGATAATGTGACCAACGGTTGCTCGAATCGACGGCCATCGAAACGATCCAACGCGGCTGTGCCCACCTGGATTGACAACCACACCAGCGCCTTGCAAGTGGACCCTTCGAGCGCACTCGCATCCCTAATCGTCTTCGGCAAGCCGAGATGGCAGAGCAGGCAGTTTTTTTCCATTTTCCGCGCTAAGCACTCTGATTCCTGTCGTCTAGTCCTGTAGCACTCGACTCAGAGTTCTTTGTGGGAGAACCGAGGATGCAGATTCTTATTGCCTTGGCGAAAGTCGCCTGCGTAAAGCTGTTTGCCGGTTTCGTGAACAGCCGGTTGATGGCGGAATCGCCCGGCGCGGACGAGTTGACTCCGCGCCGACATCCGGATGGGATTGCTAACGGTATGATGTGTCTCCGGCGGCAAAAGTGTGCCGGCCAGCGGTTTTGTTCAGAAGCGGTTGATGGTCGAGTTGCCCGCCGCCGAGAATCGATTCTCCGCCGCGGGATGGACCAACCCAGTGACGATCCCAGGATGAGCGATGGCTTACCGATGGCTCGTGCCCTTTGATCGAGTCACCAGATTTGTTCACAGCAAGCCAAATCATTCGGCATAATGTGGGCTCCGCTACTTGATGATGAGAGTGAAGAATGACAGACCACCGCAGCGGAAACGCATCTTCCTCGGATCGGCAGCAACGGCTCGACGAAATTCTCGCCGACTTGATGCGATCGATCGATGCGGGTGAGGCGATAGACCGCGACGCGTGGCTAGTCCGGCATCCGGAGTTCGCGGCGGAACTGCAGAAGTTCTTTGCGAAGAACGAACGTGTCGAGAAGCTGGTCCGGCCGCTCCGCCAGGCCGCAGCGAATGCGCTGTATGTTCGGTGTCCCCACTGCCACAATCCGATTGAGCTGTTGGACCAAGCACCGCTGTCAGGCATTAGCTGTCCCTCGTGCGGAAGCAGCTTCAGTCTAGTCGGCAACAACACATTGTCGCACGATCCGAGTACGAAATCGTTCGGCCACTTCGAGCTGCTCGACCAGGTCGGCATCGGTCAGTTCGGCAGTGTCTGGAAGGCTCGCGATACGAAGCTGGACCGGACCGTGGCGATCAAGATTCCACGCAATGGACGGATGGACTCGACTCAGACCGAGATGTTCCTTCGCGATGCCCGGGCAGCCGCTCAATTGAAACATCCGAACATCGTCAGCGTTCACGAAGTCGGCAAACAAGACGACACGATCTACATCGTCAGCGGCTTCGTTCAAGGAGCGACGCTGAAGGAGTGGACGGAGGCCAGGCGGCTAACGCCGCGCGAGGCTGCCGAACTGTGTGTCAAGATCGCCAAGGCGCTGCATCACGCTCACGAGGCAGGTGTGATCCATCGTGACTTGAAGCCCAGCAACATCATGATGGACGCCGAGGGTGAGCCACACATCGTCGACTTCGGCTTGGCCAAACGTGAAGCAGGCGAGATCACGATGACGCTCGAAGGTCAGATCCTCGGCACTCCCGCCTACATGTCTCCCGAACAGGCTCGCGGCGAAGGCCATATCCGCCGGCAGATCGGGAAGGGCGCGGAGGTGCTCGCGTTCCCGCTCGAAGCGATCGACCGGACGCTCGCCGGTCGTCTGGTGCCGCCGCACGTTGG
>NYXM01000142.1 GCA_002685655.1 Planctomycetaceae bacterium | reverse complement strand
GGTTTGGTTTCAACCGTGCCACCTCCGAAATGGTCCTCGAGCGAGACAAAGCCGTCGGCGGACCAAAAAGGTGCGGGGCCGGAAAATGCCTTGTTGGGTCATCTGATCGCAACCCATTCGACTTCACCCGGAACCGATCATCGATTGGCTCGGCAGCCAGGATGGCGACGCCGCTGGTGACGAATAGGGTCGCCGAGACAACGAGCACTTGTGGGAGATGCTTCATGATGAATGCGTTTGCTGCGGGTCTGTCACTTTGAGGCGTGTATCTTGTCACCGGTACCATGAAATGCTGCGCATTGTGGTCAATTTCATGGCAGGCGGTCATGTGCGTCGAGCGTTTCACTACAATACAGCTTCCACATGTAAATGTCGAAGCAAACCTCAGCCACGAGGGCAGGGTTGAACGCTGCAGTAGGCGACCGTCCGGCACGGTTGCGTTTGGTCTGCCCGACAACACTTCATGGACAGAACAGTGCAGCCAGCCGCGGGATAGAAGTGTTTCTTGACGGATTGCGGGAGTGAAACATGAATCACATGACCACGAAGCCGTTCGGCAACATCAGCCGCCGTACACTGATCCAACGCGCCGCGCTAGCGACCACGATTCCCGCGGCACTCCATTCGGTCGCTGTTGGTGACCCCGTGAATCGGCCACTCGCTACTGGGGGAATGAGCGGCTGCCAACTGCTGCCCGGCGCTCAGTTCTACGTCGCGATCGACAACAAGGGACTTTGGCCGAATCTGACGAAACTGCCGGGCGGGGAAATCGTGGCCGCTGTCTACAACCATCCCAGTCACGGTTACGGAGCGGGCAGCGATGTCGAACTGTGGGTCAGCGCCGATGGCGGCATCGATTGGAAGTTCCGTAGCAAGCTTTCGAGTCATCCCGAAAAGCCGGACGGCATTCGCATGAACCACGCGGTGGGACTGAACGGCGAGGGGCGTCTGGTGGCTTTGGTCAGCGGCTACCACAAAGGCCAGAAGCTGCCATTTCTCAAACTGCAACGGTGCATCTCCAAAGACAACGGCCGGACGTGGGATCGGCAACCGCTGGATCTCGATGTCATCCCGCACGGCGACATCTTCGCACTGCCCGACGGCCGACTCGTTTGTCCGGCATATCGAAAGCTGCCCGGTGAGGGAAGACGACGCAAGGCCAGTGTGATATTCAGCTCCGATGTCGGCCGAACTTGGGGCGGCGAGCAAATGACAGCGGACGGCGTCAGCGAGTCGTTTATTCTGCGCCGCGGTGACGGAGAATGGCTGGCCGTATGCCGCACCAGTTGCCGTGACCGAATGGATGGTGCTCTGCCGCATGGCAGCGGTGAGACTCTGATCCGTTCCCGCGACGAAGGTAAAACGTGGTCCGATCCAAAGCTGATCTCACCGCAGGGTCAGGAAAACGCGCATTTGCTGGAGTTGGCCGACGGACGTCTCCTGTGCTCGATCACCAGCCGTATCCCCGGTCTGTTCGGCGTCGTCCTACGGATGAGCGATAATGGTGGCAACACGTGGTCGCTGCCGGTCGTGCTCGTTTCCTGCCCGGCGCGCGACTGGCACAAAACGGATTGCGGTTATCCTTCGAGCGTGCAACTTGAAGACGGCTCGATCGTCACCGCCTATTACTTCGGACCGAAGCATCCCAAGTTCGCCGCCCACACACTCCCCTGGCACCAGCGCTATCACATGGGCGTGGCGAAGTGGGATCTGTCGATGTTGCCAAAAGATCAGTGATTACGCCGTGCGGATAGACGGGAAAGGAAGAACACAGTGATTGAAAAACGATCTGAATCCATTCCGCGACGCTGTCTCGTCCTCTGGCTTTGCTGGGCGGCTCTGGTGCCATGCGTGACCGACATCAGCTACGGGCAAGAGCCAGCCGCCAGAAATCTCCGGCGGCGGCGAGTGCTCTACAACTTCGATGGCGATTCGTGCCTCTCGACGAAGGCCAACAGCAAAGGGCCCGTGCCGGTCACCGTGGACGACGTGAAGCGGCTTATCGAAGAAGTCGCTTATCAGGGCAGCCGTGTCGATACGGTGCTGGTCTGCATCAACGCGCAAGTCATGTACTTTCCGACGAAAGTCGGCACGATGCGTGGCACGCATTCGACTCCGGAAGAACGAGCGAAATGGCCCGCATCGGAAAAGCAGCGGTTCGCAAACATGAAAGCGTTTTTCGATGCGGGCGTCGATCCGTACGCGATCATGCTGGCCGAGACAACGCGGCGCGGCCGCGAAGCTCTGCTGACGTTTCGTATGAACGACGACCATGGCGTTGACTTTTTGCGGACGCAGTTTCTGGCCGACCATCCCGAGTGGCGGCTGGGCGCCAAACAGTATCAAGGCAGCGGAGCAATGGACTTTGGCCGCCAGGAGGTCCGCGATTACACGTTCCGACTCATCGAGGAAGCTGTGCGACGATACGATTGCGATGGCATCGAACTCGATTTCAACCGTTTCCCACGGTTTTTCAAGGACGGCGAGGCCGACGAGCGGGTTGCGAAGATGAACGCGCTGGTCGAGCGTGTGCGCAGCATGCTCGACGAGGTGGGCCGTGAGCGCGGGCGACGATTGGTTCTCGGCGTGCGCGTTCCATCGAACTTCGGACGGACGCCGCCGACGCCGGAGACCGCGCGCCAGCTCGGCTGTGACATCCCCGCTTGGGCGAAGCGCGGTTGGGTGAATTACGTCGCCGTGTCCGAGTTCCTGTTTGAGCGCGGCGACCTGCCGATCGAGCAGTGGAAGCGAGCCATCACCACCGTGCCAGTCTACGGCGGCATCGAATGCACCAAGGGAAGCGGGATGAAAAATCTCACCGCGGATGAATACCGCCACGCGGCGAAGCAGCTCATCGGGAAGGGGGCCGACGGCGTCTATCTCTTCAACTTCTTCACGTCACGAGAAGGCGGAGAAAACGCCTACGAACCGCCGTTTGACGTTTTGCCTGATCTCGGACCTCTGGCCGTGAGCAGTGACGAGGTTTCGAAATGAAGACACGCTCCAAACGAATGTCGTTTTCAATATTCGGACTGATTGCTCTGCCCATAGTCACTACGATTGCGACGCCTGCCCACAGTGCCGAGCCAGTCGCCGGCTTGCCGTTGGAAAAGGCGCGCATCTGCATTACGGGTTTTGATCACAATCGTCCCGATCCGTTCCCTGGCTTGGGTGACTTCATCGGCTGGGTGGGCGACATGGTGCGGTTGAAGAACGGCGATTTGCTGTTCACGCATTCGGCCGGTTACTGGCATGTGTCGTTCGCGACGCCGATTGTGCTGAGCGAGGATCTGGTCGAGTCTTACAAGAATGCCGGGCTTGATCTGAATCACAAAGCGCCGACCGGCGGACGAGTCATGGCTTGCCGATCGAGCGACAATGGAAAGACGTGGTCCAAGCCGGAACTGGTCTACGATGGAAAGCTCGACGCCGGCCCAAGTGCGACCTGTGTCACCGACCAAGGCACGATCATTCAGATGATCAACGTCCAGGCGTCCTGGTACGGATTCCCCGATGCTCCCGCAGGGCATCAGAAACTCAACACGCGGCAGCTCTACATTCGTTCGACCGATCACGGACGCACCTGGAGCGAACCCAAGCCGCTGAAAAGTTCCGGCACCTATTACACTCGCGGCCGGTCACGAATCCTGCAGCTTGCCGATGGCGGACTGTTGTGGATGTCCTACGACATGAACAAGGGCGGCAGTCTGCTCGACGGCACGGTTCACCGTTCGGATGACGACGGGAAGACGTGGCGGATTGTGTCGATGATTCGGCGGCGGAAACCGGTGGGTGATCAATTCGACGCCAAGGAGCTGGTCGTATCGGGCGACGTCGATCGATTTCTCCAGCTCGGCAGTCCCAAAGACGACGGCTGGATCGACACTGACGAAGGCGATCTCGCACGGTTGTCGAGCGGCCGGCTGGTTCTGGTCGTGCGGCCTGACGGGGGAATTCTGGTCTCTGATGATCAGGCGCGAACCTGGAAACAGATCAGCCGCGTCGGACCCAAGTACGTCTATGCACCGCACATCGTCGTGCTTCGCGATGATACGCTGGTGCTCACCGCGGGCGGCAGCGGCGGTCAGTGCGTCTTCCTCAGCTCTGACGGCGGCCGGTCGTGGTCGGACCCGATCCGGATTGACCCGTCCTGCTATGGCTACGGCAAGCTGACACGACTCGAAGACGAGACCATCTTCCTGTCCTACGTCCAAAAGCACTCGGCCCCACAACGTTGCATGCTTGTGCGCTTCCGAGTGAATAAGGCGCGCGATGGTGTGGAACTGCTTCCTGTCGGAGACTGACCGACGCTCGTGAACTCCCAAGTGAACCTGAACATGACACGCACTCTTTCGCTAATCATCGTAGCCCTTTCGTTTCCCGCATCGGCGGATGAGCCAATTAATATCGGCTCGCGGCGAGAGCTGATGATCGACGACTACCTGCTCGACTCGATGGATGATTCGTTGCG
This sequence comes from Planctomycetaceae bacterium, assembly GCA_002685655.1. Next base: position 6,166 of record NYXM01000142.1, on the reverse strand, counting down.
GCTTCAGTTGCACAAGCCGGTGCGTCGCAACGTCGCTCTGGTGACCGATGCTCCTTGGGAAGGAAACGCATGTGCGTACAGCTCGCTGTTTCATGACGGCGAGAAGTTTCGGATGTACTACACCGCCAACCACTATGTGAATCGTGAGGGGCGGATCGAAGAGCCACGCGGGCGGCGTCTTTGCTACGCCGAGAGCGTCGATGGGATTCACTTTACGAAGCCGGAACTGGAACTCGTCGAGTTCGACGGCTCGAAGAAGAACAACATTGTTTTGGCTGCCAATACGATTCCCGGCGTCACGCTCGATCCCGGACATACCACGATCCTCAAAGACACCAATCCGGACTGCCCACCGGATGCTCGGTACAAAGCCATTTGTCGGTCTCCCGTCAAAGGTGAACTCGGACTGTTCGCGCTTAAATCGCCAGACGGATTTCGCTTCTCGCGGCTGGGCGAGGGGCTGATAATTACGGACGGCTACTTTGACTCGGAGAACCTCGCGTTCTGGGATTCCGTCCGCGGTGAATACCGTGCCTACTTCCGCGACTTTCACGACGGCCCGCCGGGAGGCGGAGGCATCCGCGGCATCAAGACAGCAACCTCGTCCGATTTCATCAACTGGAGTAAGAGTGAGTGGCTCAAGTATCCGGGCCTGCCGCACGAGGCTCTCTATACCAATCAGATCGCCCCCTATGCACGAGCACCACACATTTTCGTCGGTTTCCCGAAGCGGTACGTCGATCGCGGCTGGGTCGACTCAACCGGCAAACTGCCGGGGCTCGAAGAACGCAAGGCACGGGCCAAAGCGTCACCTCGGTACGGCAGTGTCGTGACCGACGCTTTGATGATGACCAGCCGCGACGGCGTGACTTTCAAACGCTGGGGGGAGGCCATCATTCGTCCAGGCCCGTCGCGAACGAACTCGTGGGTCTACGGCGACAACCTGATCTCGTGGGGCATCATGCCGACGAAGTCCGACTTGCTGGGATCCCCCGATGAGCTATCGATCTATGCCATCGAAGGCTATTGGACCGGCAAGAGTCAGAACTTCCGCCGCTACTCTTTCCGCGTCGATGGCTTCGTTTCGATCCAGGCCCCGCTCAGCGGCGGTGTATTCGTCACCAAACCGATTGTATTCAAAGGTGGCGAGCTTGAGATCAACTACTCGACGTCGGCCGCCGGCAGCGTGCATGTCGAGCTCCAAGACGCGGAAGGCAACCCGATCCATGGTCGCACACTGGCGGACTGTCATGAAGTATTCGGCGACGAGATCGCCCGAACCGTCGCTTGGAAAGACGGCACTGGCGTAAAACAGCTTGCAGGCACGCCCGTGCGTCTGCGATTCGTACTCAAGGACGCCGACTTGTTTTCATTCCGCTTTCGAACCGGTGGATAACATGGGAGGCAGGTTTGTAGCCCGCCATGCCGAAATGCTCCTGAGTTCTGGCAGGTTGCAAACCTGCACCACGGAAGTAATTCAACGCAATGATCTACCACGAACAGTTTCAGGAAGACCCCGGCGGCTGGTACGGCTGGATCAGTAACGCTGGGGGACCGAAATCGCTGGAGTGGAAGAAAGGCCATGTCACGTCGCGCAGTCCGTGGTGGATCGACTACAACCACGCGCCGCCCGGCGCCGGGTACATGCACATGGTCTTTTGTCTTGCCACTGTGGGACCTCAGGGTGAAGTCTTCAGGGAAGTGGGCGGAGACAATCGCTTCATCGCCGATCGTTGCCCGACGGATTTCACCAACGCGGATGTGAAGATTCGCGCTCGCGGCGAGCTGCGGGCGCAGGAGGCTCAACTCGTATTGCTGATCCAGGGGAACGTGGAAGGGATCACCAGCGGATGGCTGTGTACCGGCCAGCCGTTTGATGTGAAGGATTCGTGGTCCGAGCAGACGATCAAGCTCGCAGCCGATCCCGCGAACTGGACCGCGTTGGGCGTGCGTCATGACCGCGGGGATATGTACGGCGTCAAGCCGCTCGACCGTGTACTGTCGGACGTCAACGTCAACATCATGCTCGTGCTGTTTCCGCTGGACGTTGCGCCAATGGGGCCGGTTGACGGCGACCCGCATCTCCTGCGACCTGAACGCGACTATCCTGTCTGGCGGCGCCGACTGCCCGAAGGCTACGTCACGCTTGATGAAGTGCGCGTGGAGTTTGGCTCGTCTCGATGCACCGCTCGAGAATGAAGGACAAAAACAGTATGAGCATGATGTCTTTTTCACGCCGCGACTGGATGAAGTCGTGCGCCGTTTTAGGCTCGGCGGCGCTGGCAGGCGCCTGGATAACGACTTCGGTGCGAGCTCGTGAGAACGACGGCGCCGTCCTCGATATCGCAGCTTGCAATCAGGTCTTCATCGACGAGCGATTCCTGCAGGAGAAACAGAACGTTCGCATCATCGTTTGCCCGCCGGTGAAGACCAATGAGAAATGTCTGGTGGGTCGGTCCGGGACGGATCTCCGAGGTTACGGCAACATCGTGGCGGTGGACGGCACGTTCCGTGGTTTCGACGCGCTGAGCAAGGACGGTTCCCAATGGCGCCGCGTCAAGCAAGGAACAAAGCCCGAACCAGACGATGTCGTCGGCTACATCAACGGCATGTCGGTGGTGTTCAAGGACCCAATCGCCCCGCCCGAAAAACGATACAAGCTGGCCAACCCGAAGCGAGGTTACATTGGAGCGTCGCCGGATGGTGTCCAGTGGCACGAGGTGGCCAGGAACATGTTTCCCGCCAAAGCACGCTATCCGCGGGGCTTGGACAGTCAGAACGTAGTCTTCTACGACGCACGGATCAAAAAGTATGTCGCCTATGTGCGTGTGAATCGGAGCTACGATGCGTCGCAGGAGCGCCGCGACTACTTTGCCAAGATCAGCAAGCGGAACTACGGGAAACCGGGCTATTACCTACTCCGCAATGTAGGCCGAAGTGTCACGGACGACCTCTCCAGCTTTCCCATGCCTGAGGTGGTGTTCGGGCCGGATGCACGCGACCCACACTTCGGTGGCGTGGGCGTCATGGACTTCTATATGCCCAACGTCATCCAGTACGAGCACGCCCAGGACGCTTACTTTCTCTTTTCACCACGATACCTGCACTACGAAGACTGGTTTCTCTCGGACGATTTATCCAAGTTCCCATTGAGCGGCGCGGACACGCTGAACACCGGACCGGAAGACATCGGTTTTGCCGCCAGCCGCGATGGAATCGAGTGGCAGCGTTACCAGCGCAAGCCGTGGATTCGGCTGGGCATGGAAGGAACTTTTGATTCAGGCAATTTGTACCCAGTGCGAGGAATGGTCGTGAGGGAGCGCGAGATCTGGATGTATTACACTGGCTACGACACGCTGCACGGTGATGTCGACTTCAAGCAGCGCATGAAGCCCGTCATCAGCCGGGTCGTGCTCCGCAAAGACGGATTCACTGCCGTGGAAGCGGATTACGAGGGCGGTCAGTTCACCACGCCGCCGCTGCGCTTTCAGGGCGACGCGTTGCATCTGAACATCGACACCTCGGCGCTCGGGTTGGCCCGTGTGGAGATCCAGAATGCCGACGGCCGGCCGATGGAAGGATTCACTCTGGAAGACTGCGATCGCATCCACACGGCCAACACGGTGGACCGCGTGGTCACTTGGCGACGCGGCCAATCCAGCGTGGCCCAGGTGCAGGGCCAACCAGTGCGTCTGCGGTTCGAACTGAGATTCGGAGCCAGGCTGTATGCGTTTCAATTCACGCCGAAAGCAAAATGATCACTACCAATGCGTCTCATTACAGTCTGTGCCGTCATTGTTCTGTTGTTTGACTTGTCGCTCTCTATCAGCGGTGTAGGTGTAGGCCGGATCAAGGAGCGAAGCGACGACGCTCCGGCAATGGGATGAATGGTGAGACCGGTTTATACTGACAGTGCCGCCATCGGCGCTACGACTGGTCCGGCCTGCTTGAACCTAGCGTTGCGCTCAAGGAGGCGCATTCCCATGCACAGACTCATGCGTTATTCCGCTGTTACACTGTTGGGGCTATTGTCGTTCGCCAGCACAGCGGGAGCCGAGGATTGGCCCACCTGGCGGCATGACGCCGGGCGTACGAATATCTCAGCCGAGAAGATTCCCGCTCCGCTGCGTCTGCAATGGAAGCGGCAACTTCCGCCGGTGACACCCGCTTTCCGCAAGTCCCGGCTCCAATTTGACCAGGGTTACGAGCCGATTGTTCTGGGCGACACAATGTACGTGGCGCTGCCGCATATCGATGCGGTTGTCGCCTTTGCGGTCGAGACCGGGAAAGAGAAGTGGCGGTTCTACGCAGCCGGTCCCATGCGTCTGGCACCGGTTGCCTGGCGGGACAGGCTCTACTTCGGATCGGACGACGGACATCTGTACTGTTTGAATGCGTCCGACGGTGCGCTGCAATGGAAGTTTCGCGCCGTCCCTTCAGCTCGGAAAATCCTGGGCAATGGCCGGTTGATTTCTGTCTGGCCTGTCCGCGGGGGACCGGTGCTGGCCGACGAGACCGTCTATTTCGCTGCCGGAGTCTGGCCGTTGGAGGGCGTCTTTGTCTACGCACTCGACGCCCGGTCGGGCCAGGTCGAATGGGTCAACGATCGCTGCGGAACATTGTATGGCAAGCAACCGCACGTGGGCGCCGAAGCGTTGGGCGGACTCTCTCCGCAAGGATACCTGCTGGTTAATGGCGATAAACTGCTCGTCCCCTGTGGTGCGGCGCGACCGGCCACTTTCGATCGCCACAGCGGCGAATTGCTCGACTTCACACTTCCGTCGGAAGGCACCGTTCCCGGCGGCTGGTTCATGCGAATGGACCCGAAACTTGTCCGAGATATTCGACGCGGCAAGATTACGTACGACAGTGTCGTCAATCGCGATCTGCATGAAGGTGGACTGCGCACGGGTAAAGGAGTCGCCGGATCGCGGACACAGGTTACGCTTGGCGGCACTCTGTTGAAATATGCTGGCGGAGTGAAGGGGGTCGATGGCGACATTCACAGCGTCGTCGCCGCCAACGGCCGGCTGTTCGTCACGACTCGCGACGGAACGATTTATTGTTTTGGCGATACCGAAGTTTCACCGAGCTTTCACCCGGCACAACCTGCTCCTAAGCCGGACATCGACAAGGCGCTGGCGTCAACCATCGCCCGCCTGCGCACGCTAACCACCGTTCGCGACGGCTACGCGCTCGTGCTCGGCTCGCGCGATGGCCGGTTGGCGGAGCAATTGGCTGCCGAGACGAATTTCCATGTCATTGCGTTAGCTCCCGTTGAATCCGACGCCGACACGATACGGCGACGTTTCCTTGAACCCTCCGCGCCGGCCGGCCGACTGTCGGTCGTGGCCGGCAAGCTCGAGGAAGTCGCGTTTCCGCGCTATCTGGCCGATCTGATTGTGGCAGAAGATTGGAGCGCGACGCGGCTCAACACGGGCGCTGACTACTTGCTGACGTTATATGAACGACTAAAGCCGTACGGGGGCGTCGCCTGCCTCGCTGTAGAACCGACACGCGACGACGACATTCACGCGTGGCTCCGCGCCGCCGGGCATAGCGAAGCCCGGGTTGAACGCCACGGCGACCTCCTGCTCGTCCGTCGGGCGGGCGCGTTGCCCGGCGCTGTCGATTATACAAACAACTGGAGCGCGCCCGACGCCCGCGTCCGGGCCCCTTTGGGTATCTTGTGGTTCGACGATTCCCTTGCGCGCTTCAAGCGCGCGCCGCAACCGACGATTGTGGGCGGCGTCATGATTTCGCAAGACAAGGACTGGCAAGGCAAAGTCGAGCGGATGGGGCCCGTTAACCATCTCCATCGAGACGGCACCGGGCGGTTCCGCTTGCTCAATGAAACCTTCATGGAAGTCTATACTGGTCGCGTCATGTCGCGTGATGAAGCCGAGTCGCGGTTAGACCAGGTACCCAAAGCGCCGGGCGCCGACTTTCGCCCGCCGTATCAATTTCGTCCGCCCTATGTTGAGGCGCATCTGCAGGAACTGCAGTCCCGCGGCGAGAAGCCGAAGTCCTATCCGTTCCAGAGGCCAGCTGACAAGGGCCAAATGACGAATCCGTTGACCGGGCTCGTCGAGCCGCGATGCTATGTCAAGAGTTATGGTTGCGACGGCGGTGTGGACTACGGCCACTTGATAACGATGCGTTCGGC
>NYXM01000141.1 GCA_002685655.1 Planctomycetaceae bacterium | reverse complement strand
GGCTTCGGCCTTATCCTTATCCTCGGCTTTGTCCTTGGCCTTTTCTTCAGCTTTGGCCTCTGCCTTTTCTTCGGCCTTGACCTCGGAATTTTTTTTGACCTTGTCCTCTTGCAGCACCAACTCGACCGTGCGTGTCGCGGCCATTTTGTCGCGGAGCGCCATCTCCAAGACAAACAGTTCGCGCGACGCCCCGTTGGCCGCAATCGTGTCGGCAATCAACCGCCCCCCGGTACTCCGCCTCGTGACCGCCCTCTCTTCCGCTGCCGCGCGCAACGCGTCCACTCGGGCCTTCGGCTCTCCTTTTGTGATAGCTTCCTTGAGCGCCGCCTCCGCAGCCCGCCAGTTCTTCAGCGCGTCATCGGCGCGCCTCCGCTCGGAACGCGCAATCTCGCGCGTCGCCGAACGGGCCATCTCCCGCGATCTCTCCTCTATCCTGGTGGCCGCTTCCTGCTTCTGCGCCTTTTGGAGAGCTGACTCAACTTCCTTCGGTTTCGCGGGCGGCTCGGCCTCCTGCGCTTGAACCGCGGCACCAAAGCCAGCCGCAATCACGACCAGCATCCACGCGTTGCATTTTATCCGCTTGTTCATGATGTCGACTTCCCTCTGTTCAATGCGTTCCGCCTGGCGGGAAACTTGATTCCCCGTCGCAGGCAATGCGATAGACGTTATGAAACACGGCGCAGCAAGGCGCCCGCCATCGAATACTCGTCACTACGTCGCATCGATCGCAGGGCACCCTCGAGTATCTCCTCGAGTGAACTTTGCATATCGAATCACAAATGATCGCGAGGAAAATTTGTAAGATAAAAATGCCGCAGTGACGAACCGTTAGGCAGTTAAATTATGCTAAACCAGACCTTCGTTGTACAGTCTTTGCAACCACATAGGAATCGAAGCCGCTCGGCGGGAACGTTGGGAGAAATTCAGAGTTCGCGGGGCGAAAATGGGACAGCGGTGGCTTCATTGGAGATTTGTGCCATTTTTGGGTTGACAGGTGGATCTTCGCAAGTCGGTTGGGCGGAAATACTAGCGAGGCTGTACCTCGGACCGATGCGAGCTATCGCTCGGTTGCCCGCTCCCCGACCAATCTGCGGTCCGTGCCCGTCGTTGAAAACTCAACTCCGTGCTATCGCTCAGCCAAATGGCCGCGAAATAATCACTGGGTGAAGGCAAGGCGCTGCCCTTCTGCGCTCGACGCATGAAGAGCGCTTGATACTAAAAAACGTGGCTTTCTTGAGAAAACATAATAAACCAAGACCACTATATTGTCTTTTCGGCGCGCGTGATGTCATAATATTTACCGTTGCGAGTTTGGATCGGTTCCAAGCTCTACCCAAACGGGAAATGTCGCGTAGGCGTCTTAGGGAGGATAACCGATGAAGTCCAAATTGATGTCCCTTTTACTGGCCAGCGTTTTTGTGGCTTCGTCGTTCGGCGGGGGGTTAGCTGTCGCCCAAGAACCGGATGTGGTTGCGGCCGTCAAGAAAGCGACGGCGGAACTGACGGCGGCTGACAAGGTAGTAGTGGGAGCTAGGAATGGGCTGCTAGGGGCCAAGAGCAACCTCGACACCAGCCGCTTTAATTCCCCGGCCTACAACGCCAGGATCACTGCCCAGCAGGAAGTGGCTGCCAAAGACAAGTACGAGAAAGTCGACGCGAAGAAGACTGAGGAAAAAGAGAACGCTCTGGAATCGTATCAGTTGACCCAGGAGTTGGCTGCAGCAAGAAAGGCGGCGCTGCAAGCTGCTGAAAAAGCGCTGCCCGTAAAGGAGGCGGAAGCCAAGGCGGCCGAGGAAAAATATTCCGCGGCCCTGGCAGCAGCGGAGAAGCTGGCCGGCCAGATCAAATCCCTGGTGCGGCAATCTGAAAGCGAGGCACTGGCGAAAGTCAGAGAATCCAAGCAGGCCATTGAGAAAGCGGCTTTTGCCAAAGCGACTGCCGAGCAGCAAGCCGCTACGAACGTCCAGATTACCAAGACGATGACCGATCTGGTAGCAGCGGAGAAAGCTCTCCAGCAATCCGCCGCGGCCCTGACAAAAGCTACCGACAAGGACCGGGCTCAGAAGCTGGCGGAAGCCGAGAAAACGTCCAAGGCGTACGCGATCGCTGTGAACGTCGCGGCGGAGCATCTCCCGGCATTCAAGGCGGGCCAAGCCGAGGCTGTGGGTTTGGCTGTTAGCGTGTCACTGGTCGATGCGGACAAAGCGCTCCAGAAAGCCACCGCGGCCTTGAAGCAGGCCACACAGAATGTGCAGAACAGAATCAATGCCGTTAAGACGGCAGCGACCCGCGTTAAGGCAGGTCAGGAAGGAGTGAAGAATAGGATCGCTAAGATCAGGGCTAAGAAAGATCTCGCGCGTGAGCAGGCAGCGGCTAAGCGGGCCGAAGAGGCCAAGGCTGTCGCGGAAAAAGCGCTGCCGCCAGTAAAGGCGGAGACCGAGAAGATACAGAAACAGTACGCAGCCGCGCTGCAAGCGGCGGTGAAGACGCTGGCACAGGCTCCGGAAGTGGAGAAAGTCCTGGCCGCCGAAAAGGTGGTGAGCGCCAAGACGGCCGCTGATAAAGCTGCTGCCGACAAGGCTCCCGCTGACAAAGCACTAGCGGACAAAACCGCTGCCGCTCAGAAGGCTGCCACTGCCTTGGCCAATGCTGACAAGTCCGTGGCTGCCGCCAAGACGGCCGCCGACAAAGCGGCCGCAGAAAAAACTGCTGCCGAAAAAGTAGTAGCGGAAAAGACCGCTGCAACCAAAGCTGCTACGGATGCGGCCGCTGCTGAAAAGGATCCTGCCAAGAAGAAGACGGCTGAAGAGGCAGTTGCGAAAGCTACCGCCGAGAAAGCTGCGGCGGAAAAGGCGCTGGCCGAAAAAGTCGCCGTCGTTCCGAAAACCACCGCTGCTCTGGCTGCCGCTCAAAAGGCTCAAGCACCGGTCAAGGCTGCTGCTGATAAGGCCGCCGCCGAGAAGACGGCTGCTGCAAAAGTCGTGGCCGAAAAGGTCGCCGTCGTTCAGAAGGCCACGGCTGCTCTGGCTGCCGCAAATAAGGCCGACGCTGCTGCGAAAGCCGCGGCTCAAAAAGCTGCTGCCGAGAAGGTGGCGATCGCCAAAGTGATGGCCGACAAAGAGGCCGAGATGAAGAAGGAACATGAGGCCCTGACCCGCGTCGCAGCCGAAGTCCAAGGAGTGGCGGACAAGGCCCAGGCGGCTTTGACCGCCGCCAACAAAGTGCTCGCCGAGCGAGTGGCGGTGCGGGAAGCCCTGAGGCGGATCCAGCGACAACGGTTCTACCGTGCGGCTGGCAACGCACAGGTCGAGCTTGTCCAGCTAAGGGTGGCGCTTTCCAACGCCAACAAGGAGCGGGCACCCAAGATTACGGCACTTACCAAGGCTGCTGCCGCCCTCAAGCAAGCCCAAGACAATACGGCGAAAGTTCAGAAGGACGCTGCTGCCCAGGCAGTATTGATGGCAAACGCCGCCAAAGCGAAGGAGGCTGCTGAAAAAACGGCTCAGGATATGTCCGCCATCAAGGCCGCCGCCGAGCAGAAAGCCAAGGTAGCGCTAGCGGCAGCCAATGCCGCGCAGGAGATCTTGAAGGCAGCACCGGCACCGGAAAAGAAGACGGCGGAGAAGCTGGTGCAGGAGAGCACGGCCGTCAAGGCCGCCGCTGAGCAGAAAGCCAAGGAAGCGCAAGCCGTCGCCAAGACTGCCCAGGCAGCTTTGGATAAGATGGTGGCCGCATTGAAAGCCGCCGAAAAGAAATCTGGTGATGCGGCCAAGGCGGCCAAGGACGCCGAGCAAAAAGCGGTCGCGCTCAAGCCGGCTGTCGACAAGGCGACGGCAGAAAAAAATACCGCCGACCAGAAGGTCAACCAGGCGCAACAAGCTGTTGATGCGGCCCCGACGAAAATCGCCGTCGCCAAAGCAGCAGCCTACGATGGCCTCAAACCGTTAGCGGCTTCCAACTGGAATTATGCCACGGCCCGCCATCTGCTGGTCCGCGCCGGCTTCGGTGGTACGCCTGACGAAGTTACCAAGCTGCAGACCATGGGATTGCACGCCGCCGTCAGTTCTCTGGTGAATTTCACGAGCCAGCCCCAGGCCGACATCGCTTTTGTGGCCTACCCCAAGGAACGGGCGGAGAATTACGAAAGCGCCCTGACCGCCGTGGAACGGCGCCGGTTGCAGAATCAGCGAGTGGCAAAAGACCGCCAGCAGATCCAGAACATGCGCATCTGGTGGCTGCGGCGGATGATCGAGTCGCCCAGGCCTTTGGAAGAAAAGTTGACCCTCTTCTGGCACGGACAGCTCCCGGCGCAGTACAGTGACGTGGGTGACAGTTATTACATGTATTTGCAGAATCAGCTGTTCCGCGACAACGCGGCCGGCAACTTCGCCACTCTCGTGCACGGCATTGCCCATGATGCCGCCATGCTCAAGTACTTGAACAACGACACCAACGTCAAAGGGAAAGCGAACGAGAACCTGGCCCGCGAGCTCATGGAACTCTTCAGCATGGGCCGGGATCAAGGCTATGGCGAGACTGACATCCGCCAGGGTGCTCGGGCCTTGACCGGTTATACCTACGATCCCATGACGGGGCAGTTCCGTTTCATTTCGACGCGTCACGATACCGAGCCCAAGACGATCTTCGGCAAGACGGGTAACTGGAACGGTGATGATTTCGCGAGGATGATCCTCGAGACCCCCTATCCGGCCAAATTCATCGCGCAAAAGATGTTCGTCTTTTTCGCCCACGCTGAACCTTCAACAGATTCCGTTGAAGCCCTGGCCAACGTGTTGAAGCTGAACAACTACGAGCTGACTCCGATGCTGGAGAACCTCTTCCTTTCCGAAGAGTTCTACAGTGCCAAGGCCATGCGTACTCAGGTCAAAGGGCCCGTCCAACTGGTCGTAGGTCTGCACCGTGACCTGGGTCTTAAGAACGCGGATTACGCCTACCTGGTCTCGGCGGTGCGCGCGATGGGTCAAGATCTGTTTGAACCGCCCAGCGTCTTTGGCTGGCAATCTGGGCGTACCTGGGTCAGCACCAGCCGCACTTTTGCACGCTACAACGCCCTGGCGGAAATTCTGGAGAAAAGGCCCCGCGGCGGCAAGGCAGGCGTAGATGTCGTCGGTACATTGCTGGCCGGCAAAGAGTTCAAAGACCACGCTGAAGTGGTTGACTATTTGGTGAAGTGCTCTTGGAATGTTCCGCTGGCGGATAGCAAGCGGCAGGCGTTAATCGAGTTCCTCAAGCCGCTCCCTCCGACGGCGGAATGGGGTGCGAAACCGGCCCCGGTGAACGCCCGCTTGACCCGCCTGCTGGTCATGCTGATCTGTTCTCCTGAGTCTCAGTTGAGCTAGAAGATTTTCTGTTCCCACAAACGCAACACTATTATGGAAGGTTTGATTTATGACTAGTTCCAGGATTGCGACACGGCGAGATTTTCTGACTAAGGGACTTGGGCTCATTGGCGTCGGCGCGACACTGCCGAATTTTCTGGTGCATACCGCTTTGGCCGGACCGCAAACGCAGGGCGGGGACCACCGGACTTTAGTGCTTGTCGAGATGAGCGGCGGCCACGATGGCCCCAGCGCCCTGGTGCCCTACTCCATGGACGGCTATCACCGCAAACGAAAAATGACCCGCATCAGCGAGCGACAGGTGATCCGTCTGAACGACGAGGTGGGGCTCAACCCAAGACTAGCGCCGTTCAAAGCGCTGCTTGACCAGGGCAAGTTTGCGGCCATTCCGGGAGTTGGTTATCCCAATCCCAATTACAGCCACGAACAAGCGATGTACATCTGGCATAGCGGCGACCCGACCAAACGTCTGAACAACCCTGGTGCGGGAACCGGTGAAGGAGGCCGTTCTGATGCCGTGGGCTGGATCGGACGCTACGCCGATTCCGCTTTCAAAAACTCCAATGATGCCCAACCGACTGTAGTTGTCGGCAGCACCGGCAGCAGGTTTTGGCTGATGGAAGCAAACCGTCAACAACCGTTGAACATCAGCGATCCGGCTGCCTTTGGTTTCCGGTATGGTCAAACGGAACCCCTTTATCAGAGTCTTAACGCCGTCGATGCGGCAAAGACGAACAAGATCGCTGGGCTGGAGTATATCACCCACACGGCGATGCAGGCCAATGCCACTAGCCAGCGCATTCAGGAAGCCGCTACCAAGGCCAAGGCCAACACCGCGAACTACCCCGGCTCGGCGCTGGGCAAATCGTTGCGGACCGTGGGAGCGCTGATCGGCGGCGGTATGCCCACCCGAGTGTACTTCGTGCGCCAAGGCGGCTATGACACGCACTCTGGGCAACGCGGGCGTCACGACAGCTTGATGGCCGACTTGTCCAACTCGATCGCGGCTTTCCACCGCGACATGACGAACCAGGGCAATGCCGACCGCCTTTTGGTCATGACCTTCAGCGAGTTCGGCCGGACTGTCGCCGAGAACAACAGCCAGGGTACCGACCACGGCTCGGCAGGCCCAATGTTCATGGTCGGCAATGGTGTCAAGGCGGGAGTGCATGGTCACCATCCCAGCTACGAGCACTTTAACCCGCAGGGACACTTCATCCCAACCCATGATTTCCGTAGCGTTTATTCGGCCGTCCTGGGAAAATGGCTAGGTGTCAAAGCCGAGCCAATTCTGGGTGGTGCACACGAGCCGCTCGATTGCATCGCTTAGTAAACCGTTCCCTCTCTCTTAAGTGAGAGGGAACTCCTGCCCTTTGCGAGAAGCCACGGGGGTGAGGGTACTTTGTCCCTCACCCCCTGGCTACAAAGGCACTGCTTGCTTCGCTCTTCTCTCGCTTGAAACCGTACAGGTTTCATGTCTCTCTTGCTTCAGGCGTTGAGACTCTCCCTCTGAAGTTGTGATGCGGTCTCCCGACCGCAACACCGCTCCGACCGAAGGTCTCCAAGAGCGCGTAGAATGCCTGTCCAACTTCGGTCGCTTCGCTGTAGAAAGAGGAGACCTTCGGCCGAAACGGTGAGCGGGTCAGGAGACCAGTCCCCAACCTGTAGGGCACTTTGTCCCTCAACCCCTCGGCAACCATGGGGAGATCCTAGGTCAGTCCAGATACCGTTCGGCTGAGGTTTGAATCGGTGCAAATGCGTCGCTTCCGAACAACGACGCCGGTAGACCGTCGGGGTTCATCAGATTCACCACGGCCGTATCGCTGAATGCGAAACGCACGGCGATCGGTTTCGCGACACGTTCGCTCCGGACGATCACCGTGTGGCCGTCAATTCTGGCCTCTGCCGGATAGTATTTGCGGTCGGCGCCGGCGATCTCGAAGTGACGTGGCGGACGGCCGTCGTTGGTCGTCAGTCCGGTGCCCGTGTGCTGAAAACGAACACGGATCGATTCGCCTCGAACGGTCATCGACTTGTAGACCGGACCGGCATAGGGGATGTCGAAACCGTAGACAGCAGCCAAGGCCCAACCGGACAGCCGGCGTCCGACCAGTTGCTTGTTGGTGAAATGAAGCACGTCGACAGCATCAACGTCCATGGTGGGGGCAAGGCCGATGTTTGTCATTTTCTTCTGCACGATCAATTGAGCTTCGCGCTGCACGGAATAGGCATCGGATCCCGACTTGGCCCATTTGTCGCAGTTGAATGGGGCCGGCTGGACCATGCCTATTGGGAAGTCACCCTGCGCCCATCGAGTTCGCCAGTCGCGAAGCATTGTCTCCAGCAGCAAGACGCTGGAATCCGCCCGGAGAAGATTTCCCAGCCCCTGGTAGCAAATCACACCCCGGATCGAAAACGGGATGAGCGGCGCGACCATTCCGTTGTAGAGGCAAGCGGGCCTGTGCTGTGAATCGCGCGGGTCATTTTTCGCGGCGGGTCGCTTGGGTGACGAAGAACCTGTGGACTTAGCTTTGAGAACGGACGTTTTCCATGCGGCCAGTTGTTTTTCATGCCACAGCTTTGCCTTCTGAGGGTCAAAACGACGAAACTCCTCTTGCCACCAATCCAGAATCGGCTTGACCTCCGGCCTAGCATCCAGTGCATCGCGACTGGTCCAAGCTTCGATCCGAGAGCCACCCCAGAAACTCTGAAGTAGACCGACCGGGACGTCCAACTCCTGGTGGATCCGACGGCTGAAGAAGTAACCGATCCCCGAGACGTCACGCACCGTTTGGGGATTGCAACTGAACCAGTGCCCGACACAATCGTTCTGTGGCTTGTCGGCCCTTGTCTTCTTGACGGTAAAGAACCTGATCAGGGGAAAATCGGCCCGGCGGATCTCCTGCTCGGCGTTGTCGCATCTCTGGAAGGGCCAGACATGATACCTCCGTTGTGAAGAGTGTCGGTTTAAAACTATACAGGAGAAACTGATGTCGCACATAGTAGTGATTGAAACCAGAGT
>NYXM01000140.1 GCA_002685655.1 Planctomycetaceae bacterium | reverse complement strand
AATTCTGTCGACATCAAAATGGTGGCTGGCTCGGTTTGTTATCGTTTGTTAGTTCCCGATTCTTCGCGTTTGTTCGAGCAGCGTCCGAAAGTAACGTTTCCTCGGACTCGCTACGTTGTAACTCTTGGTCCGTTCTCAGGCGTACCCGGCCCATCGTGCCTGATGCGTGGGGATAAATATAGGGCGAAAGCCATGATTACCTCAAAATCTTCTGTTTTGCTTCCGATGCCGAAGCTCGGTGGCGTCTAATTGGTAGAAGCAGGATGAGGACTCTAGCATGACGACATCAGCGGACGAGTGCCAAGCATTGCTGGACGAGCATGGAGCAGCGCTCCTGTTGTTTGCTCGGCAGCGTGTCGCCTCGCTGGTCGATGCCGAAGATGCCCTTCAAGAAGCATTTATTTGTTTCTGGCAGTCGCGCGATCACGTTCGCGATCCGCTGTCGTACTTGTACTCGTGTGTGAGAACAGCAGCGTTGGACCTGCGCCGTGGTGCCCATCGTCGGAAGCGACGGGAGTCGCTTGCCGCCCGACCGGCGAACGCGGCCTGGTTTGACACATCGGTGGGCGAAGCAGATCGTCGCGAGACGATCGAGCACGCTTTGACAGGACTTCCAGTTGACCAGCGTGAGGCATTGGTGATGCGCATTTGGAGTGGAGCGACGTTTCAGCAGATTGGCGAGGCACTCGGGGTGTCATCGAAGACCGCCTCAGCACGTTATGGTAGCGCCGTCGATTCGCTCTGCACATTAGTGTCGGAGGACTTAGTGCAATGAAAAAAAACCGCCAAGAGATGGAATCTGAACTCCGATCGCTTCTTCCCAAAGCGCCGTCGGATCGAGTGCTCAATAGCATTGCCAGCCAGCTGGCTCCAACGCGGCGCAGGACGCGTTTGGGCAACGTTTGGGCGTGGGGTGCTATTGGGCTCGCCGTGGCCGCCAGCTTCGCGATCGCCGTGGTGTGGTGGCCACAGCTGGGGGAGATCCCCGGTCCGTCACCCTCGCAGCCGATTGTGGACCGGCCACTCCAGGCGGCCTCTGAAATGCAGCCCCCAACGATGCTGGCCTATCAGCGTGCCTTGGGACAGTCTCCTGATGACCTTGACGAACTGCTCGACAGACACGCCGCGAGCTTATTGGTCGCCGGCTCGCCGTCGAACGACATCGGATCGCTCTACCAGGATTTGATGCTCAACTAACGCTTTGCCCAACGTTGTTGACGAAACCAAAGAAGACGGATGGCATGTCCATCCGAACCGGTGTGGCAATCCGGTCAACTCGTCAACGCTGTTCTTTTTTCAACACGAAAGGGATGAGAAAATGTTGTACCTAGGACGTCCGATGAGCGTATTGGCGCTATGTGGAGTCTTTCTCTTCGCCGCCTCAGCGAAGTCTGCAGAGCCTACTGAAAACGCGGCTCTAGCTTACTGGCAGGCTTTCGCTCTGCTGCCCACCGTCGATAAAGATCTGGACAAGCTGGTGAGCGAAGCTCCCACCGTCAAGCTGGATGACCGAACGAAGGAGTTGGTCAAGAAGAGCAAGGCTTCGCTCGCATGCATGCGGCGAGCTGCGTCTTTGCCAGCCTGTGATTGGGGCCTCGAGTTTTCCGCGGGGCCGCACATGGTGATGCCCCATCTGTCTAAAGCGCGCCAGATGGCGCGTTACGCATGTCTGCACGCTCGGCAGCAGCTGGCGGACGGTCAGCCCGACAAGGCATTGAAGACGATTCGCGATGTATTCGTATTGGCGCGTCACTCTGGCGCCGATGACATGCTCATCTCCATCCTAGTTCAGTACGCCGTTGAACAGATCGTTATCGACACGGTAAGTCAGGAGTTGCCCAACTTTGATGCCAAACAACTCGACGTGCTGGCCGGCTACCTCGACGCTCTGCCCGAGGGAGGTTCCATGACGGAATCGCTGAGACAGGAACAACGAGTCTACGTCGAGTGGGCGCGACGGGTCGTGCAGAACGCGAAAAGTGATAGTGAAGCCGTCCGGCAGTTGCGCAACATCGTTGTTCCGGCGGATGAAGCGCCAGGTGGCAAAGATGTCACTCGGAAACAAATCGCCAAATGGTTGGATGGAACAACTAAGGACTACGACGAGATTCACGCGATCTTTGACCTGCCGAATGACGAATTTCAACCGAGGTGGGATACATTGGTGAAACGGATCCGCGTTGAGAATCCTTACAGTTCCGCAGTGCTCCCGGCACTGAAGAATGTACGCGAAGTCCGCGACCGCAGCACCGCCACGTGGGCCTTATTCCGAACCGCCATTGCCGTTCAGCGAGATGGTAAGGAACGACTTGCCACAATCAAGGATCCTTTTGGTGGCGGTCCCTTTCAGTACAAGAAACTCCCAGCAGGCTTTCGACTGACCTCCAAGTTCAACTTCCGCGGCAAGCAAGCGGAACTGACGGTTGGACCAGTTGCAAAGAGATAACGGCTAGAAAATGTACGGTCCAACGAAAAAGGGGCGGAGAAGTTCAAGGTCGATCGCGACGGATGACTCTTGCTGAGGGGCCGCGAGAAGCGGCGCACCAAGGCAGAGATTTTTCTGTTTGCGTTCGGCCTTGCTCTCATCTCTTCGCATCTCTCCCGAAGGAGATCGTGCAGCTTCCAAGTTATTGGTTTGCTGTGTTTTCACATCATGTCCCTTGTTGTGATGCGGTCAAGAGATCAGCCCACAACCTGTCAAAACGGTGAGGTGAAAGGCCGTGGCTGATCATAGTCGTTGTTCGCTCCGCGAACACTACGTAATGTTCGCGGAGCGAACAACGACTATACGGACAAACTTGACTCGCTTGTGAAGCAAAACCTGATACAAGCTTTCAATTAAATCTACGATCAGTCCGGCTTGCGCTTCGATTCCTCTGGCAGTTTGAGCAGCTTGGCGTCGCCCCAGTTCGCCATGTCGCTGATGTAGCCGTCCCCCGCATCCGTGACGACCAGCTTGAGGCGGCGCACACCCGCGACGGACACGTCCAGTCTCTTGACGTCGCGCAAGCCGTGCATTACGCCGCTACGGTAGAGGAGTTTGTCGTCGCCGAACAGTTCAAAGACGACTGTACCGTTGGCCTCCGCGCCACAGATCATCGCAGCAAATCGTACGTACTGGCCGTCCAGTGCATAAACGATCTCTGATGGGGCGTGCGTTCCGATCCCCTTCCGCCAGGTGCGAACTCCAAGACGCAACGCATTGTTCTGGACATCTCTATCGAGGCGGGGCAGTCCGTCTTTATTGGTAGTCCAACCGGCGCGCGCTGAGCTCCAATTTAGGTTGCTTAAATAGGTCCAGTCACCGTCAGCCGTAGCACCGTCCTTCTCGTGGTGCGGCGCGGGCGGCACGGGCAGCTTGACCGGTTGGCGTTCCGCCTGGGTCCCGTGTAAGGACAAAAGATCAGCGCGGGGGCGTTTCTCCAGCGTGTCGCGAAGCTTCGTCAGCGCCGCCAACAGTCGCTGATAGTCTGAATCACTCTTATCGGCAAAGACAATCTTCTCGCACCGCTGCCATCCGCCCGCCGACTGCGCGAGCGGTGCTTGCAACACTCGGCTCATCATCACATCATGACGGCTGATGCTGCGCCACCACGTGCCGTGACGGCCGTCATTCTGAGCACCGTGGCATTCGGCACATCGCTTGGCATAAACGGACCTCGTCTCTTCGTCGACTGAATCCGTGAAGATGTGGCGATTGTTGGTGTAGGTTTCGTATCGGTCGTAGTAAACAGCGTTGGCATCAATCCAATTCGCTAGTCTCCGCCATTGTTCGTCAGTCAACGAAACGCCATGATGCCCTGCCAGCAACAGCTTGGTTAATTGCGATTCACTCGAACCATAGGTGTATGGGGATTGGGGGTGAACGTCGTCAGGGTGGTCCCAGCGCATCGCGTTGGCAACGCTCAGATAAGGCAGCAACTCTTCGTAGCTGATGGCGAATTGGTCCGTCAAATCGTCGGTCAGGATCACGCTGTTACTGGTTCGATCGTGGGCATGACAGCGGACGCATTGATCGTTCAGCACCGGTTGCACATCGCGTAGATAGCTGATCGTCCTCGTTCCCCACGGGGGCGGCACAGGATGACTTGGCGGTCGGAGGACAGCGGTAGCCAATCGGTTGGGCGGCGACTGCGTGCGGGGCTCGTGACAGCCGACGCAAGTCCGCCGCTCGTTCGGCTTCAGACAGACCACACTCCGCATGCGCTGGATTTCGCGCTGGCTCTCGTCAAGCACCTCGAAGTAGAGATTGCGGTTTGCCGGTACCGTGAAGTGAGCGGAGCCATCCGTGTCGATCGGGACCGTGCCGAAAATGCGTTTGATTGTGTAGATGCGCGTCCCCGAGGTGCAGATGACGCCGCCCGTAGGAACGCCTGTGCGCGGTACGTCTTCCAGGATGCGGAGATACTTCGCTGTTCCACGCGGTACGCTCGGTAGACCGCCATAGACATCCAGCAGCATTAAGGTCGCTTCCGCATCCGCTACGTCCGATCCCTTCGCCGAAGGCGCCAGGACGGCGGGAAGAGGACGTGGGACCAGCGGTATCGGCTCGGCACAGGAGATCTCACCGTCGCGGTAGACGAGCGCAAGGTTTCCATGCCGGTCGCCAACGTAGATCGACCAACTGTTCTCCAGCCACGGCAGCACCGTGGGCGTGAACGAGCAGAGATACATCGTCTCCGAGAGAGGCCTTGGATCGCTGTACCAGCCCCGACGGCTGTCCTCGATCTTCTCCCCAATGATCGGCACGCCCGGTGTCAGTACGGTGATCGGATCCGGACCATCCACGCCGCGGCCGACATCGATCAGCCCTAACGGTCCATGTGTTTGCCCATGGTGTCCTGTAAACAATGCCATGACTTTGGTCGAGCCGGGCACGGCTCGCGGAAACATGATCACGTTGGGACGAATCGTCGCGTTTCCATAATAGTGGGCGGCGTGCGTGCCGTCCGGATGGATGGTGAAAAGATCATGCAGTGATGTGACACTCCGCTCGTTGTATTCCCAGCGGTTATAGATGATCCGCCCATCGGACAGAACCGACGGATTGAATTCATTGAAGACATTGAAACCAAGTTGCCTGATCCCCGAGCCATCGCCATTCATCGTGAACAAACTGGCAGCGTGGATGTCACTGCCGCACATGACGATGTGGTCCGCTTGATCCGACGTAAAACCGATCTGCCCGTTCGGAAGGTAAAACGGTTCACAGTCGTTCTGTGGGTTGTCGGTAAGCTGTCGCAGGCCGTTTCCATCCACGTCGACTTCATACAAGTTATAGTTCTGAGCCGGATCGACTTTACCCAAGCTCTCGCCGGGTAGAGGCCGAGGTCTGTCCGATCCGTTGCCGAACGAAAACACGATCCGTGTAGCGTCCCAATTGAGGCAAACGTCTCGGTAGATCCCCTCTCCCAGCGAGTCGACCACCGGCGTCAGTGTGCCGCCAGGGCGCACCGGCGAAAGGCTATAGATGCCACCGCCAGGTCGGTTGTAACAGTGGTGCGCGTCCATAAACGGCTGTTCGGAGAAAAATGGTTTTCGTTTGACCAGTAGCAGCCGCTCGAAGTCAACACGTTGCAGTAGCAAGTCGTCGCGTAATGTGCTGGACTCGACGAACAGCTTCCGCCACGCTCCACTCGTCGCTCGCGGGCCGCTCGCGGCAAGTTGCTCTGCACGGTCTCGCAATTGGGCGAACTGTGTTGACCCAACATTGTCCGGGCTATCGCCGAGCATCTGTTCGACACTTCTCAAGACGGCCGGCACATCTTCAACATAGGTCAGCAGCGGCAGCCAGTACGACTTGCCTGCTCCATCGATCGACAGCACCAGCAGCCCGCCTCCGGGAGTAACAAGTTCGACGCTCAACGGCAGCGTCTCACTTGCACCCGCGGCCAGCGTCATCGCCTCTTGGGCGAGTTCTTTTTCCGCGACAGCACCCCGGCGACGATTATCGGAATCGCCTTTGTCGGATTGGACTTCTTCGGCCGACGGCTTACGCCAAAAAAAATGCAGGCGGACGTTGAGTTCTACAGGTTTGTCGCTGGCGTTACGCAACTTGAAGATGACGTCGTTGGTGCCGTGTTGCGGATCCCACGATGTATCGAGTTGGATCGCAAAGGGCGCCGGCTCAGGTCGAAATGTCGTAAGACGATCGAATGCTCGTTCATAGCGGTGATACCATTGGCTCCGGCCTCCTCCACCTGGATGCTTATAGCCACGAACGATCGGATCAGCGGGTGAGAAAGCTAGCTCTTTTGCTGGCTGTCTCTCGGACGTTAACTGCCTTATTTCCAGTGCAGCGCCGGCGGCCCGCAACTGCACTCGGCTCTTGCTATCCTCCGCTGGCAGCAGGGCACGTGGGATTGGGTTGGGCCAGGCGACGGTCTGACCGCTGGCCGGGACGGGAAGAACCGGTGTGCGCTCGGGCTCTGCCACGCCGGCCTGCCAATCCGCAAGAATCGCTTCCCAATCGTCGATGGCAACGAGCGACTCGCGGAAATACCAGTCGTTGCGAACGAGCTCATCAGTTGGCGAAGCAGCCTGCGATTGCACAGTCACCAGCATCAGCAACATCAACATCACGACGTTAGCAGTGTTCGATCTTTTATTGTCGTCTTTCGCTCCGCGAAAAGACGTTCCTTTCGCGGAGCGAAAGGCGACTATCGGACAGCAATTCCTCGAACGATCCTCAATGAAGCATGTGGCGTTGACGTGGATTCGTCTGTCATGAGTCATGATCGTCTCTCCCGCGTGGCCAGTGCGTCGTGAAGCGAGCCTCAAGCAGCGGAGGCAATAGCCTTTGGTGATTTATACACTATAAAGTAGACTTAGTCTCTAAAAGTTGAGCTACCAGAAAGAGAGCCCCGTATGCAATCATTGAGCCTGGTACTGGCACTCCTGCTGGTCGCGGATAACGAACTGCCGTCGGATTTCTCCCTGCCAGCCCCCCCCGGTTCCTTTGTTGGCTCGTCGAACTCAGGGAATACCGAAGGCGTACGCTTCAAGTCCGGCGATCCGCTCATCGCTACGACGTACTTCTATTGGTATGACGCCGAAAGCAAAGCCCATCTGGTCGACGCGGACGGCAGCGATGCGCTGACGGACCATCCGGTGACCGTCGAAGGGCTCAGCTACAGGAACCCAGAGTGGCACGCGGAGCAGCTTGAAGATATGATTGCAGCCGGCATCGACGTGGCCCTGCCGGTCTATTGGGGCAGCCCCGGTTCGGGGCATCAATGGAGTGATGTAGGCCTACCAAAGCTGGTGGCTGCCCGCGAACAGTTGCTTGCTCGTGGCAAGAAGCCACCCGCTATCGGCATGTTTTACGACACCAGTACATTGCGACACAACGGCGGCGGTTATCACGTCGATTTGCGCACCGTTGTGGGGCGCCGATGGTTCTATGGTACGATTCGCAACTTCTTCTCGCTGATTCCTCCTCAGCATCGTGCGCTGATCGACGGCAAGCCGCTCGTGTTCCTCTACGGACCCGACTTTGCCAAAGGAGTAGACGAAGAACTGTTCCCGTCCGTACGGAAGATGTTTCGTGATCAGTTTGCGACCGACCTCTTCCTCGTCAAGATGCTGCCGTGGCCTGGCCGGGCAGATAGTCAATACATGTGGGGCGGCGCGATACGCCCGCAGTTCTGGGAGACGGCGGGAATCGGACCCGGGTACGATCACTCTGCCGTTCCCGGTCGGCAGCCTCTGGTGCGCGACCGGGAGAACGGCCAGTTCTATTCGCGTGCGTGGGAGACTCTGTTGTCACAAGCCCCGGCCGGCCGATCGTGGTTGGTCCACTTAGAAACGTGGAACGAGTTCCACGAAGGGACCGAAGTCTGCGAAACCAAAGAGTACGGTCGCACGTACCTCGAACTGACGCGACGGTTTGCCGACCTGTTTCACGCTCGTGAGCAGATTCGATCACGGCAGGGGATGTCGCTGCCTTCAGTCATTTCCGTGGCTCCTCACAAGCCGCAAGGAATTGCCATCTTCCCGCTCGAAAGCGGTGATGGGCGCGTCAGCGAAAAAGTGGTTGGCGGCGGTAAGGCCTGGAGCACGGCTGCTTCCTTGCAATCGCCACAAAACAGATACTTGTACTTCGCGGTGGACGACAAGTTCCTGATCAATGAAGACGAGCCAATCGAAGTAACCGTCCGTTACTTCGACAGCGGACCGGAGGCGTTCTGGTTCGAGTACGACTCCGGCGATCCCCGACTTAGCGGCCTTCGCCAGGCGTTCCGTTCCGGGCACCGGCAGTCGCTGGGTGAGTCGGGAATGTGGAAAGAAGTGACTTTCACCATTCAGTACCCACGTTTTGCAGGTCGGAGTAACGGTGCCGACTTTCGCCTCGGTTGCAGAAATTCCGATCTGGTCATCAGCAATGTCGTGTTACGGCGGTCTCGCCGGAGGTAGATACAATATGAAACAATTCGCGGTGATCCTCGCGGTCTTGATCGCTTCGTCGGCAACTGCCGCCGAGCTGCTGGTGGAAGCCGAGAGTTTCAGCAAACGCGGTGGATGGACGGTGGATCCTCAGTTCATGGACGTCATGGGATCACCATACCTGTTGGCCCATGGGTTGGGCAAACCGGTGGCTGATGCCGAGCAGTTAGTCGAGTTTCCACAGCCTGGCGTCTACCGCCTATGGGTTCGCACAAAGGACTGGGTTCCGTCGCATCATCCAGGCCGCTTCCAGGTCACGATCGACGGCCGGACCATTGATGAGACATTCGGTACAGAGGGCGAAGACTGGTTCTGGCACGACGGCAAGACCGTTGAGATCTCTGGAGACACTGCCACGATTAAACTCCACGACTTGACTGGTTTCGACGGCCGGTGCGATGCGCTGTTTTTCACAACCGACATGGATTTTCGACCATCCAACGAGCCCGACTCGCGCATGGCAGCTTGGCGACGGAAGTTGGTGGGGATTCCGGAAACGCCGCCCTCGATCGGCAACTTCGATGTCCTGGTGGCGGGAGGCGGAGTGGCCGGCTGTTCCGCAGCACTTGTGGCGGCCCGGCTTGGACTTCGCGTCGCCTTGGTCCAGAACCGACCCGTGCTGGGCGGAAATGCGAGCAGCGAAATCGACATCCCACCACGAGGCTTGGCCCGATCCGTTACCGACGAGGTGGCGGGCAGCGAGCGCGCCGGCGTGATCGCCGCCGAAAAGAATATCGAGCTACTGCTGGGCTGGCACGCCTTCCGAGTTCAAAAGGAGGGAGCGCGGATAATAAGCGTCGACGCCAAAAACGTTTCCACGAACAAAGAAGTCCGTATCAACGCGCCGGTCATCATCGACTGTACCGGCGATGGCTGGATTGGCTTTCGGGCCGGAGCAGAGTACCGTATGGGGCGCGAGGGGCGATCGGAATTCGACGAGCCGTTGGCGCCAGAAACGGCCGACAAGATGACCCATGGTTGCACACTCTATTTCAAGACTCGGGAGGGAGACAAGCCAACGAAGTTCCCCGACGCGCCGTGGGCTACTGTGGTTTCCCGCAGCCACGTGGACCTCAGGAGCGATCATAGCTGGGAATATGGACATAGACTGGACACGATCAAGGACGCCGAGCATATCCGGGATCACTTGTTGCGCGCCATCTACGGAACCTTCGCCACAGTCAAGCGGAAGTTTCCGAAAGGGGCGGCGAAGTTCGAACTGGAGCAGGTTGGTTATGTCGCTGCCAGAGGCGAATCGAGGCGATTGGTGGGTGATCATATTCTGACGGAAAACGACATTCGGTCCAAACGACGGTTTCCCGACATGGTTGCCATGGGCAGCCTGGTCTTTTGTCTGCACTACCCGGGTAAGAAGTACGATTTTCGCAACGAGATGAAGCTCATCGCCGTGCCGCCCTATCCGATCCCGTTCCGCTGCCTCTACTCACGGAACATCGAGAACCTGATGATGGCCGGCCGTGATGTGAGTGCGACACATGTAGCCTTTTCAAGCGTCAAGCTCATGAAAACAGGTGGCCAGCTAGGGATCGCGACGGGTGCCGCGGCTTTCTTGTGCAAGAAGCACAATACGATGCCGAGAGGAGTGTACCAGCACCATATCCCGGAGCTTCAGGACATTGTGTTCGAGCGCGGCAGTTACAAAGAATCACTGAAACCCAGCAGGAGTCGAGAATAGGCAGCTGCTCGATCGGTGAGAAAACAACAAACGGGGCGCGGACGTGACACGATGGTGAGTGAGTTCAGTCGGATTTGTGAGTAGGCGTTGCTTAGAAGGGGAAAACGTTGCATAGGAGAAAGACATCATGAGCGAAACCACACGTCGAGAGTTCTTGAAGGAAACGAGCCGAGTGGCCGCTGCTTCGACCTTGGTTGCGGCGGCGACACAGCATGTCCATGCGGCCGAAAGCAACACAGTCCAGGTGGCGCTCGTCGGATGCGGTGGCCGTGGCACGGGCGCGGTCGCCAACGCGCTTGCCGTCAAGAACGGCCCGATCAAGCTCGTCGCGATGGCCGACGTTTTTCAAGATCGGCTGTCAAGTAGTTTTGAAAATGCGGCGAAGAAGTTTCCCAGCCAGGTGGACGTGCCTGCCGAACGCCAATTCGTCAGTTTCGATGGCTACAAGAGTGCGATGGATTGTCTGAGACCGGGCGACGTTGTGATCCTCGCCACGCCACCAGCCTTCCGCTGGGTCCATTTTACGTATGCCATTGAAAAGGGCCTCAATGTCTTCATGGAAAAGCCGGTCACCGTTGACGGTCCGACCACTGGCAAGATGCTGAAACTGGCCGAAGAGTCGGTATCACGAAACCTGAAGGTCGGTGTGGGGTTGATGTGGCGTCATTGCCAGGCCCGCGGAGAGCTTCACCAGCGTATCAAGGCGGGAGAAATCGGCGAGCTCATTGCGATGCGAACCTACCGGATGGCTGGCCCAACGGGTTCGGCCGCCACAGGCCCAAAGCGGGAGGGTATTAGCGAACTGCTCTACCAGATCCGTCAGTTCCATGCATTTCTGTGGGCTAGCGGCGGGGCCTTCAGTGATTTCTTGATCCACAGCGTTGATGAATGCTGTTGGATGAAGAACGCCTGGCCAATCCGTGCCCAAGCGACAGGCGGCCGGCACTACCGCGGCGACACGGTCGATCAGAACTTCGACAGCTACTCGGTCGAGTACACCTTCGCTGATGGGACAAAGCTGTTTCTCGATGGCCGCACGATTCCAGGTTGTCACGACGAGTTCGCCAGTTACGCTCACGGCACCAATGGTTCGGCAGTCATTTCGAATGGGCCCCGACTCCCGGCCCAATGCAGTACCTACAAGGGTACTAGAATTGCGAAAGAAGATCTGGCATGGCGATACCCGTCTCGCGAGCCAAACCCATATCAGCTTGAGTGGGATCATCTGATCGATGCCATCCGTAAAGACAAGCCCTACAACGAAGTCAAGCGAGGCGCCGAAGCCAGCCTCGTGACATCGATGGGGCGAATGGCCGCCCATACCGGCCAAGTCGTCACTTACGACGAAATGCTCAACTGCGAACACGAATTTGCCCCCGACATCGACAAGCTGACGATGACATCTCGCGCGCCAACACAAGCAGGAAGCAACGGAAAATACCCAGTGCCGCTGCCAGGCCTCAACCAGACTCGAGAGTACTGATATTGCTCAACACCCGCAGCAGAGTACGACGTGTGGAGACCTCCGGATAATCATCTGCCAAAGAACGCATCGCGTCGACACTTGTAGGATCGCCGATCTGTCCTAGGGCTTTGACCGCAGCGTGTCGTGTGTCGGTGGCATTGTCCAGATCGCCAACGATTTCGAGTAGCACGGGCACGGCGCGGCGGTCTCCGATCTGGCCCAAGGCCCACGCCACGGCAGCTCGCCAACAAGGGGTCAGTTCGTTGTGCAAGAAAAGCACGCCAACGCCGAGCGGATCGGGGCGTCCCGCAGCGGCTTCCGCCGGTTCTTCCTGGAGTGTTGTGATGAGTGCGCCGGCCGATTGGGGTTGGGCGAGATTGCCGAGCGTTCTTGCCAAGTAAAAACAGACCCAATTCTTGATCGGCAGCGCGTCGACAACGGGAATCCCCGTGTCGAACACACGTGGGATGTCGTTCTGTTTTTGGCGATAACGCAGAAAGGCCTCCCGAACACGTTGCTCGTATTTCGCATCACGACAGACCAGAGACAGGATCTGGGCGGCACGATTCTCCGGCGTCGGCGCTCCGGCCCAGCAGCGATGGATTGTGGAGAGGGCCTTCCCGATCTCCTCGGTTCGCGAAGCCTTGGGATCGCCGAGGAACGCCAGACAAGTTTCGACCACTGCCTCTTCCGCACCGTTATGACGGATCATTCGACCCACGAGTGCCTCACAGTCGTCGTTTCCCAAAAACAACCCTCGATCAGGGTCAATGGGTACCGAGCGGATCAGATGAGGGACAATGTCTGCAGCCTTCGTGCATTGACGTGCGTCCAACGCTTCGGTGATGAAGTAGTGTAGTGGCGAGGCGTGGCACGACATCAATGCATCATGATCGCCATACCAGCGAGTGTACTCGGGATACGGTCTGAGTGAGGCGAAGGCCTGGACCAATGCAACATCGGCTTCCGGTGATTGCATGCGCCCTAAAGCTTCCGCAGCCGCTTCGGCGAGGAATAGATTCGCTGTCTCTGGATTGCTGTGCTGAGTAATTGTCTCTGCCAGCATGGGGATGGACTTGACGTCACGGAGGTGGCCCAGCGATCTGGTAGCGGCCTGAAGAGTGCGCGGATTCACGGGCGACAGCGAGTTGAATCGAGCGGCGTCGCCACGGTGACCAGCTTTCCGCCAGGCGGGGAGCGGATTGTCTCCTCGGTGGGCCAACACGTACTGACGCAAAGCATCACGCGCCGTATCACCGCCGGTATGCCCCAGGCTCACCGCCGCGCGGCGAACGACATCGCGATCGGAGCTCTGCAGTCGTTGGACCAATTCCGCTTCGATTTTCTCCCAGTTCGTTTCAGCAAACCACTGTCTCCACCGACTTGCCTGCCGCTGCCTCTCGGACCGTGTGGTAAACGCATCGAACGGTTCGGAATGACCAGTCAAATTCTCGATCGCGATGGCTGCTGCCTGAGCGACCAAAGGCTCTCGGCTCGTCAATGCGGCAAGCAGCGGCTTAACTGATTCGCGCGAACCGCAGGCAGCCAATGAGATCGCTGCCGCAACGCGCACTTCAAGGCTGCGATCGCGCAGGCGTTCGGCTAATGCAGGCGCCGCGACGGTGGCGCGGAATATCGATAATCTTTGCGCTGCGGATATTCTTTGCGCGGCATCACCGCTACGCAACTCCTCGATCAGGTCTAAAACTTCCTGACCGCCATGGGTTTGTGAATCTTCTGACTCGCTGTGTCGATTCAGTCCGGCGACCTCGCGATAGCGGTCGAACTGAAGCTCCATTAACCCGGTGACGGCAGCGTTGTTACCTCGAAATCTGTGAGGATCTCCCTGTCCCAACAGCTTCAGCGGGGGCGTTTGCAGCGCCAAGGCAACCCGTCCAGCGCGGGCGGGCACTGCCTGTCGCTGATGATGACATCCCACACAACCTCGTTGCTCGCCGGGGCGCACAAAGATCCAGGACATTTCGTTGAGCTCCGATCGTCCTTCGGCATCAACCATTTGAAGGGAGAGCGGTGTGTTCGCCGGGACTTCGATATGGAAGGAACCATCCGGTGCCAGGGGGACCGTCCCCAGTTCCGTCACTTCGCTTCCGGCGTGAACGATGTAGGAATGGGAGGAGCGTACGGTCAGTCCTTTCGCAGCCAACACTCGCACTGCCCGAACGTGTGGCCATCCGGCCGTTGTGTTTTTGGTGAGTCGTGCGTTCTGACAGAAGAGAAAGCCGGTAGCCTTCGCATCGTCTACTGATTTTGGGTCCACTTTTTCCCGCAGTACGGGGGGCCGTGGCCTGGGACCTAGGAAGACGGGCGAATGCAGCGGTCCATCGGCCGAGTCATGCAGGACCGTAAAGGTCGCTGGTTGGGCCTGTGGATCGAGGATGCCGATCTGCTCATAACGAAGGTCCTGGATCGTCTGTTTCTTGGCGCCGATAGTTACCTCCACGGGAACGTTACGAGCCATTGTGCACAGCAGCCGCCCGTCGGGCAGCGCTGCGACGTCGCCGGCCCCGATTCGGAAGTGTTGCAGTTCATTCTCGCTGGCACCCAACCGTCCCACCGTGATGCCCGGGCTGGAGAGAAATGCAACACGGCCGTCGGGCATCGGCGCTGGGCTGCCGCAATAGTAGGCCCGCAGCCGGCCACCGTATTCGGGACCCGTGTCTAAGCCAAATTCCGTGTGACCCTCTGTGCCGTCAGGGTGAATGGCGTGCAAGAGAGTTTCCACTTTGCCTCGATCGAAGAAATTGTCCGACCTGATGAAGAGAATCCGGCCATCGGCCAACACTTCGGGCTCGTTATCGAAAATCATTGTGTGCGTCAATGCATGCAGATCCCGGCCCTCGGCGTCCATCACGAAAAGCGATCGAGACGGTGGGCTATGGTACTCCTCGAATGTGCCAATACGCGTTGAAGTAAAGACGATCCGACCGTCAGGCAACTCTGCTGGATCAATGTCGTGGAAAGGACCGGCGGTCAATTGCTGAGGTTGACCGCCCGCGGACGACAGCCGATAGATGTGAAAGAATGGATCACCTTCGCGAGCCATCGAGAAGAGGATCGACTTTCCATCAAAGGAGACGCTAGGCGATCCGATGCCACCCTTTCCGGCGTCCAGCAGCAGGCTTGGTGCCACGCCTGGCCGAGCTGGTGTGAGTGCGTAAAGCTTGCGGCCAACCTTCATGGGAGAGGGAAGATCATGTTCGGGAAAAGCACGCGATTTTCTCGGATTGAATATCGTTACGTTCAGACTGTCCGACGACGAGTTGGTCGCGCCATGGGGACGGTAGAGGCTACAATCGTCACCCAGGAACACGATGCCGCCGGGCCAGGAGAAGTCAGACGGTGGAGCCTGTTCTACCACAGGACCTCCCTGCCGTATCGCCTGTTGCAGGACGTTTGCTGCCATCTGATCAACTTCGCCAACGGGGCTCGCTGCCGGTTTGGCCGTTGGGGGAACAGGGACCTTGCCCCACGGCGCATCACCAAACTTGCCCACGACCCGCACGGCAGACCATTTTCCGTCCTCGAAAGCAAGTTGTTGCCAGTTGGTTTGTTCCGTCAAGCTGCACTTCCATGCCTCGCCGCTGGTGAGGGTGATCTCCGATCCATCGGCCCGACGGACCACCGTCTTCAACAGTAAAGCTGCCGGTCCGGGAAGCGTGTTGACAGCCTTCACGGCGAAAACATTGCGGCCGGGAACGAGTAATTTAGCGATGTCAAATCGCTGGGGGCTCCTCCAAGCGCTGTTGTCTGTGGCGCTTTCGCCGACGCCTTGGCCGTTTACGTAAAGCACGTACAGGTTGTCCGCCGTGGCGATTACCTCCGCGGATTCCAGCTGTGCATCTCTGGGAAGGTTCAACTCTGCTCGAAAGAAGCACACTCCAGCCGAAAGGGAAGACAGTTCCGCACCTGCCGACGACGACCATATCCAATTGGATTCATCGAAGCCGATCGGCGGCGGCTGACCCGCTGCCGAGCCACAGAATGCCATCACCATGATGGCTGCCAAAACGGATCGCATCGCGTACATTTCCAACCTCCGGCTATCGTCGACGATTCGAGGGAATTCAACGGCCAAACTCGGCCGCTACGGTACACGGAGTGTGCCTGCTACTGTCAAACGTGTTGCGGCACGGTCTCCCGATTTTGCCACCGCGGCGAATCACGACCTATCAATTGACCTCCCTCCAAACGTAGGCCGGTGGGGAGACCGGCCCACAACGTGTTGTTCTATTTAGGTGTCAGGGTGTCGAAGTCTTTGGTCGTATCGACATTCTGGAAACTGACACCTGCGTCATCGGCGCGCGCCGAGATCTCATCACCGCTGGCGAAGAACTGGTTGCGAAGTTTCATGACAAGCCCGTAGGTGCTCATCGAAGTCGCCACCACCAGGATCAAGGTTGAGACAAGGGCAAACGCGAAGGTCACGCCGTGCACCCGGTAGGCGCGCGGCAGCTTGTGATTCAGATAAAACGCCGCGATGGCGGCGGCGGCCACGGCAAGGTTGGCCAGAAAAAATCCGGCAATTTGAGTCAGCGTTTCAAACTCCAGATTGCACCAGATGACGGGCCCGGCCACCACCATGATTGAAACAACGATCACGCGCCGCAGGCCTGAATAGGTCCAGCGGTTGCCAGGCCAGATTGCCTGCGAAAACTCGTGAGCGACGCGAGAATAGACTTCGGGCAGCGCCGTCAGTGTACCCCACAATGCGGCGATCACAGTGACATAATAAACCGTCGTCAGCCAAGGATGGATGTTCCGCCAGATGTGAGCTTGATCGGTAAGCAGGCTCCATTTCTCAAATCGACTCTGCTCGTCATACAGAACGGCCGCCCCAGACACCATGAACGCCGCAGTAACGATGAACAACACAGTCGCACCCAGCGTGACGTCCCATCGCAGAGGAGCTGTCAGTCGAAACAGCCGGCGGCGTTGTACCGGGTCGTCGGGCAGGTAATCGATTCGCGAGCTGCTGGCGGCCCGCTGCCGAATCTTTTCAATCTCCGGATGGCTAGTCAGACCCCAGCCTCGAAGGCCAATCCAGTTGGCATAGACGATGTAGGTCGTCACGCTTCCGCCAATGTAGGCAAACACGGTTGCCAAATTGAGCCAAGGATAGTTGACCGCATCGGGTGGAGCCCACTCTGGCGACGACTCGGGAAAACGCCCGATTCGTAGCAGAGTTCCACGTGCCGCCGCACCGAGGTCCGGCCAAACCATGACCGTGCCGATGATGGTGCCGAGCACAAGAATGCCACAGATCGCAAGCTGCTCTTTCTCCAGCCGTTCGTACGTGAGCGTCAGGCTGACAACCAAAGCCGCGGCAATAAAAAGTGTCGTAAAGAGGTTTATCCAGAACGTGTCTCCCATTCCCCCCGGGATCCCGCCGGCAAAGAACTGCTGTCCAATGAGATGGTGCAGCAGGTCCCCACAAGGCTTGGCGATGACGACCCACGCCAAGGGCGCGAACATGACCTCAACTCCCACGATCAAGATCAGAAACCAACCCCGCGGCCCGGGGAAATGGACAAGCCGGTGGCCGATGTACTCGCCGCTGATGGCCGTGTACCGTCCAAGCATGTACGTGACAGACCCCCCTTTGACGAGGCAAGCCAGCAGCACGATCCACAGTAGATCGTAATGGGCCCAGGCACCCGTCTTCACTACGACGATCGTCTCACCGGCACCGATGCTCATCGAAGCCAGGATGGCGGCGGGTCCAAAGCACTTCAACAGCCCCCATATTTTGTGCAATGACCATGGTTCCGCAGCCAGGTCAGTTGCCGGTGGGATCTCAATGCAATCGGTGGATGAGGTTTGTGTCACTTGGTCGTCCATAAAGCTCCAATGGGTAGGGATTAATGTAGTTAAACTCTAGTTGGTATACTATCTTTATTCTGCTCACACAGCCGTTGGCCTTGCTCCGGTCGACTTGCGCTGGCGGCATGGGACAGGCAGGAAGGTCGCAACCACGTTCTATGACAGCACATGCGAAGAACGAACCGAGTCTATACCGAACGGTCAGGCTCGGTTGCTGAGGGCAGGGTCCGGGGGATGATGCGTCTGCTCGAAGTGATTATACAGGACTGGTTAGGTTTGTTAATCTAGCGAGTCATAGTCTGGTATATTGGCCATCTAGATTGGTAGGATTGGCATTGCTGGCGCTACGCCCAATTTTGATTTTAGGGTTGGAGAAGAACGGTCGCCTAGCGAGATAGTCGTTGATCGCTCCGCGATCAAAACGTTTGGTTCGCGGAGCGAACCACGACAATCAGGTTCGACAACCCTAATTCTTAGCCTTAACAAAGCCTAGGTATCTGGCCGGTAACTTTCTTCTTTCTTTATTACAGAGAGAACAGCTGATGCATCGTCTATGCTCCTGCGTGCTTCTGGTTGTCCTGGTTCTGACCCTACCGGCCTTGCTAGTCGGACGCGTGGCCCAATCCGCGGAATTCCTCAGCGACAAAACGGTGGGTATTTCATTCAAACATCAGCAGCAGTGGGGAGATTTTGGCGTGGATACGGCCGCGGCCGTGCCCGGCACGAAAGGCACGTCTTTGCGCATTGGGGAACAGACGTTCGAGAGGGGGTTGGGGCATCACGCCAACGGCGAAATCGTGATCGGTCTCAGGGGCCAGTTCATTGAGTTTCGCACACTGGTTGGAGTCCAATGGCAAGGTGGAAACAAAGGGAGCGTGGTCTTTCGGATCGCAGTTGACGGTGAGATCGTTTTTGATAGTGGGCTGATGTCTGACAGCGATCCGGCCAAAGAAGTGCAGATCTCGCTGAGCAACGCACGTGAGCTTCGCCTCATCGCCACGGATTCTGGCAACGGGATAGGTTGCGACATGGCGAACTGGGCCGAAGCGCGTCTCGTTCGCAATCCGAGAACGCCTTTCTTCGGAGCGATCACGACATCGCTGGCTGGTGAGCCGGCTCCAGCGTCGAGCGCCAACGTATGCGGCTTCTCGTTGATCGCAGGAGAATCGGGTCCTCAGGTCGCCGTGATGGAACCCGCCGGGACGTTCACCGCCGGCGTGCGGCATGACGAAGATGTTCGCTTCGTCATCCCGGTAGAGAATATCGTCGAGCCGTTGAGGATCACTGCCGAAGTCGCTGTCGTCTACGGAAAGCAGGCTGAGGTCCAGCTCTCAATTGGTGGAAAACGTGTGACACGGAGAGTTCGGAGTGGCGAGTCCGTGGCGTTCGAGACCGAACTCAGCGATGTCGAAGAAACGTCTTCGATTATGGTGTCAACCCGTGGCATTGAGGGCGAGGCGGGAGTTCGCTGGCGAAGGCTGCGCTGCACGTCAAAGGAACGATCGTACGACATACCGTTCGTCTTTCCGCAAGAAGAAGAGCAGTTCCCGCCGCGGCCACTGCCGCAGCTGCGCCGATCGATTGAACAGGAGCTCGTCGAGTGGGACTGGCGGATGCAGGATGGAATCGGGACCGATCGTGAACCTCGCTCCTGGAAACTGGCCATCCAGAATGTACTGGAGCGAGGCGACCGCCTGATCCAAGATCTGACTGCGGCAGAGGTCCCGCTTGTTGATCTCAACGATACGTGGAAGGAATTGCGCAACGCGTGGGCAACCTTGTCGACTGAGAACGCGGCGAACGACTCGCAATGGGAAGATCTATGGCGACGCGTCCATATCGAGCGCAGACGTATCGCATTCGAGAATCCGCTGGCCGACACTGGACCGCTTCTTTTTGTTAAACGCGTGCCAAGCAGCTTTAGCCACCAGTTGACGCAGTATTCCGGGATGTGTGCGCGCCCAGGTGGAGGCGTTTTCGTTCTCGATGAGCCAGGAAATTCGATGCAGTGTCGCCAACTAGCGGCACTGCCTACCGGCAGCTATCAGCATCCCGAAGTGTCGTGGGATGGACGTCGCGTGCTGTTTGCTTTCTGCGAGGCCGATTCGGCGCCACCTGATCGGGAGAGCATGCAGGATCGACACTACCACCTCTTCGAGATGGCGGCCGACGGCTCGAATCTCCGACAGCTCACCGAAGGACCATTCGATGACTTTTCGCCCCGCTATCTACCGAACGGGAAGATCCTCTTTCTTTCAACACGGCGAGGGGGCTTTCATCGTTGTGGCCGGGGCCCGTGTCCCGTTTACACGATGGCCGTTGTCGAGGCCGATGGCTCGGATCCGCGAGTCATCTCATTTCACGAGACTCACGAATGGGACCCAGCCGTACTCAACGACGGTCGCATCATCTATACGCGTTGGGATTATGTGGATCGAAACGCGGTCCACTATCAGCAGCTTTGGAGCGTGCGTCCAGACGGCAGCGACGTCCGTGCCTTTTATGGCAACAACACTTTTAACCCGGTAGGAATCTGGGAAGCGCGTCCCGTGCCAGGCTCGAACCGCGTGATGGCGACGGCCGGCGCGCACCATGCCATGACGGCTGGTTCGATCATCTTGTTGGATGTGGCTAGGGGAGTCGACGGTCCCAGACCGATAACCCGGCTCACTCCAGATGCACTCTTTCCGGAGAGCGAATCTCGCGTCCAACGATGGCACGCTCCCACTGGCGTCTCTTCGACACCGACGGTGCCCACGGAAGAGCAGCGCTGGCCGGGACACTGCTACCGCACTCCGTATCCACTCTCGGAGAGTTACTTCCTCGCCGCATACAGCTTTGATCCGCTGATCGGAGAGCCTGATGCCAACGCGGCCAACATGTTTGGCCTTTATCTCGCAGATCGTTTTGGAAATAAGGAACTCATCTATCGCGACGTCAACATCGGTAGTCTCTGGCCGACGCCGCTACGAGCCCGCCAGCGCCCGCCCGCTCTGGTGTCCACACTGCGAGAGACGCACGAGGGTGAAGGCACTTTCTTTGTGCAGAACGTTAACGAAAGCTGGCCGAAACTCCCGGCGCAGGTACCCATCGAGCGACTCCGGATTCTACAAGTGCTGCCGAAGACGACGCCTCACGCCAACACGCCGCGAGTCGGATTGGCGAATGCCTCGCCGGGTAAGCAGGTTCTGGGAACAGTTCCCGTGGAACCCGATGGTTCGGCGTACTTTCGCGCCCCGGCTGGAATTCCTCTCTTATTCCAGGTTCTGGACGAACAGGGAATGGCCGTTCAGACGATGCGGAGCCTGACGTACCTGCAACCGGGCGAGCACGCCACGTGCATTGGCTGTCATCAATACCGCAGTCGCGTTCCAGACAACCGATTTTCGGCGCTGGCAAGAATGCGGGCTCCCTCGACGATTGCCGCGGGGCCGGATGGGTCCAAGCCGTTGAGCTATCCGATCTTGGTTCAACCCGTTCTCGACAAGTACTGCGTCGATTGCCACAGCGGCCCGAAAGCAGCCGGAGACGTCGTCTTGACCGGTGCAGCGGAAGGGAGTTTCACCGCGTCTTACAACGCCTTGGCGCCAATGGTTCCCTTTTCGCAATGGAAAGGCTCTCCGAAAGCCAACCATGAACCACAGACTCAACCAGACCTGTTCGGTGCTCGAGCGAGTAAACTGATGGCGTTACTTCTAGCAGGACACGAAGGTGTTGAACTTGCCGACGACGACATCCAGCGTCTTGCTACCTGGATGGATGCCAACGCGCTCTTCTACGGCACCTTCGATCCTAGCGACCAGAAACGTCAGCAAAGAGGTGAGCGTATCGCAGGACCGGCATTGGAATAGGGTCCAAAAAGGGGCCAGGTACCGTTGCCGAAAAGAGGAGGAGACTTGATGAAGGTAGCAATCGTGTATGACAGTCGTACTGGCACCACCGCGAAGGCAGCGGAGGCCATGGGCAAAGCGCTGGAGGAGCATGGCCATCACTGCCAGGTCCAGTCGGTCGCGGAAGCCGACCCGGCTGAAGCGTCAGAAGCAGATCTCATCTGCGTTGGGAGCTGGACGCAGGGTCTGTTCATCGTTCTCCAACACCCGACAAAGGAGTCCATGAGTTTCATCAACCGGTTGGGAGACCTGGCGGGCAAGAAAGCGGTGGTGTTTTGCACTTACAAGTTAGCGACTGGAAAACTGTTATCCCGCATGGCAAACGGTTTGGAGAGTAGAGGTGCAAACGTCGTCGGACAGTTCAAGTATCGCGGCATGGATCCCGGCAGCGAGTTCGCTTCGTTTGCCGCATCCGTGGATTGACCAGCATCCTCTTGACGCGCGTCCTCACAATTCCAGTATCCAGGTTCAAAAAGGGGTCAGGTACCGTTGCCGGCACGGCCCATAGCGTGCTTCGCACAACGGTACCCGTCCCCTTTTTGAAGGTAACAGAAAAAGGAATCACATGACTGACACTGCTCGTATGCTCGAAGGAAAGACGGCCCTCGTAACCGGGGCAGGTCGCGGCTTGGGACGTGCGTTTGCCGAACGCCTCGCTGCGCTAGGGTGTGCCATTGGTGTGCACGGAATGCGCGAACACGGGCCCGCAGAATACGCAGAAGGTACGACGCTGTCTGATACGGCCGCGCAAATCGGTGACCAGTTCGACGTCCGAACTGTGCGTGTCCTTGGAGATTTGACGCAGAGCGATCAAGTCGAGCGTGTTGTAGAGACGATCACCAATGAGCTGAGCCCAATCGACATCTTGGTCCACAACGCGGGAGGCGATATTGCGGCCGCTGGGGGGAAGCCCGACCCGAACGATGCGGTCACGATTAAGGAAATCGACATACGCTCTGTGCTCGATCGCAACTTATTGAGCACCATTTTGGTCTGCCAGCAGGTTGCTCGGGGCATGATCCCGCGCCGCTCGGGGCGCATCATCACGATCAGCTCGATCGAAGCCTTCGGGGGAACCGAGAACAGTGCGATCTACTCCACGGCGAAAGCGGGTGTCGTCGCGTACACGCGTTGCCTGGCGGACCAACTACGGCGACATAACGTGACGGCCAACAGTCTTGCTCCGGGCGAGACGCGAACCGGTCGTTACCTGGGCACCCGCCAAGTTGACCAGGAAAGAATGGTTACAGAAGGAACACTGGAGCGCATCGCGCTTGTGGATGAAGTGGCCCGCGTCGTCGAATTCTTCGCAGGGCCGCAAGGTGCCTTTGTTACCGGTCAGGCGTTACGCGTCGATGGAGGAGCTCAACTCTGGCCCGCCTGACGTCGTGCCGTGTAGTAGAATACACTCATCGAGTTTCAGTCAAGTAGGCCGGACCAATCGCAGTGCAGTACCAACGCTCTGTGCCAATCTTGAGCCAAAACTGCGCTGCACTTGGTCCGGCCCACTTCGACTTGGCGTTATGTTCGCGGAGCGAACAACGACTATACGGCAGTTGTTGATCGGGCGATCCTCAGCAAGAGTTTCTCATCGGTCACTTGCCTTGCACACAGCACATAAGTCGACCAGAAGGATGACAGAGATGAACACTGCGAGGTCGAGTCGCACAACACGACCAAACCATTCTGTCCATACATGTGGCCTGACGGCGAGCGTCCTGCTGATGACCGTGGCGTTATCCGGGATCATGCGTGCCGACGATGAGCCTAGCGAGCCGCTCCTGTTGGTCGACTTCGAGATCGCAACATCAGTCAAACTGACACCCAACCGTGTGTCGATCCAGGAAGTGACGTCCGAAGGCGGCAAGGCCCTTCAGATTGACGCCCGTGCGCAGCCTTCTTGGCCAGGCGTAACGATCACTCCTGCAACGGGCAAGTGGAACCTCTCGGGATTCTTCGCTGTCGAGATGGATGTTATCAATCCGCAAGACGAGTCGGTTCGAGTACTGCTGTCAGTCAACAACCCCGGCGCCGACGGTACGAAGAACAACAATACCGAGTCGGTGACTGTTCGGCCGCATGGCACGGCCACGCTCCAAGTCCCGTTCGGTAGCTGGCACGGCGAAACGAACCACCCCATCGATCAATCGAACATCGTGTCCGTTTCGGTCTTGCTCGATCGCCCCAAAAAGTCTCACCGCTTCATCGTCGACAATATCCGCGCCGTTCCCTACGGTTCCTCTGTCCTCGATAACGCAATATCCGACGAATTCTTCAAGAGTCTCACACCAGCACTGGGCCGCGGCGTCAATTTGGGAAATATGCTGGAAGCTCCACACGAAGGCGCGTGGGGCGTACGACTCGAAGATCGCTACTTCGATCTCATCCATTCGGCAGGGTTCAACTCGGTGCGCATTCCCGTCCGGTGGTCGGCTCATGCAGCCGACGAGGCACCGTACACAATTGAACCGGCGTTCTTTGATCGCGTCGAGTGGGCGATTCAGCAGGCGACGTCGCAGCAGTTATATGCTGTGCTTAACATGCACCATTACCGCGAGATCTTCGACCACCCCCACGAACACCACGACCGTTTCCTGGCCCTCTGGAAACAGATCGCCGAGCGTTTCAAGGACTGCCCACCGTCGCTCTACTTCGAACTGCTAAACGAACCGCACGCGAATCTGGACGCCGATACGTGGAACGAGCTGGCCGCCGAGGGGATTGCCCTCGTACGCAAAACGAACCCCACGCGGAAGATCGTCGTCGGCCCACCTGACTGGAACGGCGTCAATGCGATGCAGAGTCTGGTGTTGCCCGAGAAGGACCACAATCTGGTTGTCACCTTTCACTATTACAGTCCCTTTCAATTCACGCATCAGGGCGCCAGTTGGACTGGAAAACAGTCGAACCAGTGGCTCGGCACTACGTGGACCGGCACGCCTGCAGAGCGTCAGGCCGTGATCGCTGATCTCGACAAAGCGCTCGCCTGGAGCCTCAGACATCGCCGACCAATCTTCCTGGGCGAATTCGGTGCTTACAGCAAAAGCGATCTCGAATCACGCGTCCGTTGGACTCGCTTCGTTGCCGACGAGGCTGTCAAACGCAAGATGAGTTTCGCTTACTGGGAATTTTGCGCGGGGTTCGGCATCTACGATTCAAGAAAGAGCACTTGGCTCGAGCCGTTGAAGGAAGCTCTCCTGCCGAAGGCCAAATAGCCGCAACACCGTTCAATGGTGTTGGCCGGAAAGGGGTTTTGACCGGAAAGGGGTCGGGAGTGAATGGCACTTAATCGACGTAAGGTTGCTGGTGGCAGTAGCTTGAATTGCTCTTCACAAGAAGGGCCTCACTTGGGATGAGTTT
>NYXM01000139.1 GCA_002685655.1 Planctomycetaceae bacterium | reverse complement strand
TGGCCGAATTCCGGGGAGGATCACGATGGTGACGCCCAAAGGCAACACTTCCGGATTGTCAAGAATCTCTGGGTTGGCGTTGTAAATCTCAGTCCATCGCAAGCGACTGCCCAGATGCTCTTCCGCAAGAGCCTCGAGCGTGTCACCGACGGCGATCTCGTGCGTGATGGCGACGGACTGCAAGGGAGTCGCCGTGGCGGCCGTGGAGTCGCTTACAGCTTCCCGTGTCGTGCCCGCCGGTCCGCCGCTATCTGGCACGCTTCCGGTACCATTTGACGCAACTGCGGTTGCGGCTTGATAGGCCCCGACTAGGGCCGGTGGTTGTGTTATGTCATCCAATGAAGCCTGCGAATTAACAGTCACTCCGTTCGCACCGCCGAATGCCGGCGATTTTGGGTGGTCGTCGGCATAGGGCGAACCTGGCAGGGGCTGGTCCTGAGCAGTGACCTCGAGCGTAAAGTCATTGCTCCGCCACTCGATCGTCTCGGTATTCGCCGCTGGTTCGACAGTCACTTGGCGGCTTGCTCGTCTTTGAAACGGCAATGCAGCGCATACGCCACCCAAGACGACTAAAATACCTAGCAGGCGAGGACTGATTCGATTCATGACGCCGACCGTTCATTGCGGCAATGGAACGACGACCAAGCAGATCATTCTTGGTCGTAGCGGTCTTACGGCACTTGCCACGCGCTGGCAGAGCCCTGCGTTATCCCAATGTCGGATCCGGGCCCAACCCTACCCGAGGTGGAATTGGCGTGCACGCCA
Organism: Planctomycetaceae bacterium; assembly: GCA_002685655.1. The sequence goes on along the minus strand of NYXM01000139.1, from coordinate 7,264 downwards.
AGAAAGGGGAAATTAGGTCTGGTTTTTCGGCTTTTGCCGGTCAGGCAGCCTTCGATCGCTGGCGCGATTTGTTGGCACCGGTCATCCACAGCAGGGCCGGTGATGCGACGAAGATCGAGCTATATGTTCCGACCGTGACACCAACCACCAAGGCAAACGCGAAGCCATGGATGCCGTCGCCACCGATGAAATACAGAATCAGAACCACGATCAACGTGGTGAATGAGGTGAGTATTGTTCGGCTCAAGGTTTGGTTGATGCTCCTGTTGATCATGTCACCCGTCAGGTCGGGGCTCTTCCCGCGAACTTCGCGAATCCGGTCGAAGACCACGATTGTGTCGTTCAACGAATAACCGATGATCGTCAAGAGAGCTGCAACAATGGGTAGACTGATCTTGAATTCCTCAATGAGCAAAAAGCCAAAAACACCGGCCAGCCAGTAGCTGAGCGCGATTGCACCGAGCGTCACCAGGACATCGTGAACCAGCGCGACAACCGCCGCCAAACCAAAGATAACTCGTTGGAATCGGATCCAAATGTAGAGAATGATTCCCAGCAGACTGGTCAGCAATGCCAAGATGGCCGTTCTTTGCATCTTACCGGCGACCTGACCGCCGATCTTGTTGGACGACCGCCAAACCGGTTTGTCCGCGAACTGAGATTGCAACTGGTCCAGCAACTGCTGAGTTTGCGCCTCAGAGGCTCCTGGGATCTGTAATCTCCACGTCTTGAAGGCGTTGCTTCCGCGATCATAATCTGCGTTAAAAAGCTCAAAGAAAACGGTCTGCCCGCGTTCTTCCATTGCCGTCGTGATCATCGACGATAGCGTGTCTTTGTTGATCGCGTGCTCGAAGGCGAGATCGACTTCGACTTGGCTTGAAGTGACCGACGTTGGATCTGCGGCTGGTGCTTCTTCGCCCCCCGTTGGCGTTGTCGCTGAAGGCTCATCCTCTGCGGCGGCGGGCTTCTCTTCATCTGTGGGGGGCGATGTCGTCGTGGTTGGGCTCGCCTCGGTAGCGGGTGGCTGGCTGGCTGTTGTCTCGGTCGTTGCCGCCTCTGTTGGTGTCTCCTCGGGTTCGGCTTGCGCGATCAAGGTCGCCAAGTCGTCCGCCATGGCCAATAGGTTGTCCGTGTCCGTCGACCGCGAGAACCGTGCGCCATCATCTGGAGCAGGTGCCCCACTGGGGGCAGGAGTCTCACCGGCCACCGGAGTTGGCGGCGCACCCGCGCCTGGAGTGCCATCAGCCGATGGAGCGGGGTCTGCTGCCGTTGTCGGCTCTTTGCTCGGTGCCGACGCCGCTGGATCGCTCGACGGGGGAATCGTCTCTGCGGCCGGTTTTGGGCCCTCAGCCTCTTTCGCTGGCTGCGCGTCGGACTCGGCGGCGGGGACCGCATCTTCCACGGGGTTTTGATCCGCAGGCGTCGTATCCGGGGGCGAGACGTCTGTCTCGGCGTCTGTCTCGGCGTCTGTTGTCGCGCCGCCTGCTGATGTGCCGGTCTTCGACTCGTCCGTCGTTTCGGGAGTGACCTTCGCCACGGTTCGCATCTCAACGATATCGAGCGAATACGTCGCCAGCAGACTCTTGCCATCTGGCTGCTTGAGCGCCTCTTGAATGGCCATCTGCAGATCGCCAACTTCGGCTATCGCCGAATCGACTTTGAAGACTGAGTTGTTGTCGCTGCCGCCGGAATTCATGGCGGAGAGGGTGTAGCGGACACCCATTTCACTGAACTTCGGGCCGAGTGATGCGCGCACCTCGTCCGTCTCCATTTCCCTATTGAGGGTCAGTTGAACCGACGTACCACCACGGAAGTCGATGTCGAAAATGTCGGCACCTCGCAGTGTTAAGCCCACGATTCCAGCGGCGATCACGACGACGGAGAAAATGGCAGCCAGCTGACGCTTGCCGATGAAATCGAACTGGGTAGCACCAACAAGTTGGCTCATGTTCAAACTGAGTAGTCGGCGGGACTTTTCTGCCAGATCAAAGATGATCCTCGAACAGAAGATCGCAGTAAACATGCTCATCAAGATGCCCAAAATCAAAGTGACCGCAAACCCGCGAATCTGATCCGTACCAATCGCGTAGAGGACGATGGCCGTAATCAAGGTGGTCACATTGGCGTCAACAATGGTGGTTGTTGCACGCCCGAAACCATTTCGGATCGCCATCCGGAGTGCCGACCCTTTTGTGATTTCTTCTCGAATGCGTTCAAAGATCAAGACATTGGCATCGACAGACATGCCCACCGTCAACACCAGGCCGGCCAAACCAGGCAGCGTGAAGGCAGCGTTGATCGTGATCATCATGGCCAGAATGAACAGCAGGTTGGCCAATAGCGCCAATGAAGCCACTATCCCCGCAAAGCGATAGTATAAAACGATAAATACCAAGACAGCTGAAAGGGAAATCACGATCGCCCATCTGCCTTGCTTGATCGTCTGCTGACCCAGCAAGGGAGAGATCCTACTGTCGCTGATCGGAACCGGGTTCAACACCATCGGCAGGCTGCCGGCATCCAGGATGTTGACCATAAAGACGACTTCGTCTTGCGTGAATTTCCCAGTGATCCTTCCACGGCCGGTGATCATCTCTTGGATGTTTGGTGCCGAGAGAAGTTGGTTATCGAGCAGAATGCCGAGCTGGCGATGGAAGTTGCCGTCGGGCTCGTTGTCGCCAGTCAGATCCGCAAAACGGTCGACGCCGCTGCCTTTGAGATTGAAATTGATGCACGGGTTCAGGTATTCGTCCGTACCCTGGCTGACCACACCCAGGTCGGCGCCCGTGACATCGAATCCGTCATCGGTCGCCATCAATACGTCGATTTCCTTGGTTCCAATTGTATCCAGGAATGCCTGCAAGTTGGCAATCTCACTGTCGGAATCGCGTGCGCCAGACGTGTTCATGAGAGTCCAGTCGAGCAGTTCACCGGTGCTGGCATCTCGAACAAGGTCATTCGAAGAGACTGCAAGCTTAAGCGGCTGGTCGATATTGTCTTTGGCCTCTTCTCTCGCGATGCGCGCCCACAAACCGACTTCTCGATTGCCTGCATCGCGGACGATCGCGGATCGTTTGCGAAGTGGGTCGTTCGCCATTTCAGTTGCCAACGCAATAGTTTCATCATGGTCACGCCGATTGGCGACGATGCGGAACATCAGCATCCCCGCCGTGCGAATCTTCTTCTTGATGATTTCGACTTCCAGCGTGTCGACTTCAGGAATGATGATTTCGACCTGACGGTCGCCATATTTCCGGAGCACAATTTCTTTTGTGCCGCTGGGGTTGATTCGGCGGGAAAGGGCACTAATCAGTGCGTCCATCTTGATGCGACCTTCGGCTGCCGGGCCCTCAGTCCCGTCGTCTTGGGCCAAGCGCGCCTCGTCATCGACCTCGTAAATCAAGATGACGCCGCCCTTCAGATCGACACCCAGCGGAATCTTAAAGGTGCCGGTCGCGGGGTCCCAACTACGGCCGATGGTCATGCCGGCCAGGACTAGCAGGACAAGGACGAGCGAGATCTTCCAACCGTATTCAGCAGCCCGAAACTGTTTAGCCAGGAATCGACCCGCAAGAATTGGTAAGACAAATCCGCAAACGAACACGGCCAACAGGTAGATCACATTCGACAGGGGCGATTCGGTCTGGGCAAGAACCAACGCGTTAAAAGGCATGGCAGGAAGCTTCCTAATTCCATGGATGATGAATGCAGATGTCGGGGTTACGAGGCGTTATCTTGGTCGGCCGATTTCTCATCACCGATCACGCGCGAAATCGCACTGCGCGAAACCCTCAGCTTGGTATTACTTCCTTCGTCGACGCGGATCGTGACTTCATCCGAGTCTTTCGCAACGTTGATCACAACGCCATGAATTCCGCCAATGGTGACGATGCGGTCGTTCTTCTTCAGACTGTCCAACAGGGTCGTCAAATCCTGGCGTTTCTTCCGCTCAGGACGAATCAGCAGGAAGTAGAACATGACCCCGATGATAGCGAACGGGATCCAAGGCAAATCCCACAACGACGGGCTGGCTGGATCGCCATTTTCCTGGGCAAGCAGCACAAACCTTGCTGTGGAGACTGCCGAAAACCACTCCGTCATAAGGAAATCTTTCAATTCTCGATCGTGCGCCCCCTGTTTGCAGGGGCCTTGGCGTTTGCTGTGCGTCCGACTTGGCCAGCGGGTGCGGTCACAGCTGAAACGGCCCAGCCTTGCCGCCGGTTGGGCCACCTCGAACTGAATTTAGCCCGTCATCATAAGATGTTGCGCCACAACGGGCAAGGCCGCCTGACGCCGCAGCGAAGGTGTTTGTTTTGAGTTCGACAAGCCGTTTCTTTGACGGACGAATTCGGAGGTCAATCTCGCCATTTGCGTGGACTCGATTTTACGTATTGGCAGTCCAGTCACGAATCCTCTCGGCGTAAAACTCCATGAATCGGCCCGATTCAATTGCTTGGCGTGTTCTCTTCATCAGCCTTTGGTAGTACGAGAGATTGTGTGCGGAGACCAGTATCGGCCCCAGCATCTCCCGGGCTTGGAAAAGGGGGCGCAGGTAACCTTGACTGTGTCCGCAGGCCGGGCACGGGCACTCGTCCTCAAGTGGGCGAGTTTCCCGTTGGTGTTTTAGATTTCGCAAGCGGATGGTGCCTCGGTCAGTAAATGCCAGAGCATTGCGACCGTTTCGAGTGGGCATAACGCAGTCAAACATGTCAATGCCCCGCCGGATTGCTTCGAGCAGGTCGTGAGGTTTGCCTACGCCCATCAGATACCTTGGTTTATCGGCGGGCAACACGGGGCAAGTGACGTCGAGCATACGATTCCGGTCCGCCTCGTCTTCGCCGACGCTTAGGCCCCCTACGGCGTACCCGGGAAAGTCCAAGTCTGCCAACTGCTGGGCACACTCAATTCGCATCTTCTCGGACAAGCCGCCCTGCACGATTGCAAACTGAGCTTGATCGGTGCGTTGTTGTGCCGCGCGACACCGCACGGCCCACCGCACTGTCCGCTCGTTGGCCTCTCGCACGTCTTTGTCCGGCGCGGGCAGCGCCACGACATGGTCGAGCACCATCGCGATGTCGCTGCCCAGCGTTTCCTGAATGGCGATAGATCGCTCTGGTGATAGTTCTAATAGACTCCCATCGATATGCGAACGAAACACGGCCGCTTCTTCGGTGACCTTGGTGCTTTTTCCCAGGCTGAATAGTTGAAAGCCACCGCTGTCGGTGAGGATGGGGCCATCCCATCCGGAAAACGCATGAAGTCCGCCAAGGTCGGCAACCACGTCTTCTCCGGGACGGATTGCTAGATGATAAGTGTTGCAGAGCATCATCTGAGCGCCCGATTCACGCACCATTGCGGCCGTAAGCGCTTTGACCGTGCCCTGCGTTCCAACTGGCATGAAAGCGGGCAATTCAACGGGACCGTGCGGTGTCTGCAGCGTCGCGCGGCGTGCGCGGCAGTTGGGGTCGGTCGTGTGCAGCTGGAACTGAATTGCGGTCGGCGCCATGAATCGGACTTCGTGCGAATCGCACGGACGTGTCGCGTTCCTGGCACCAGAGGTTCAGCGTTCTCCGGGCGAAGAGACGCTATGACACGGAGCCAGAGAGCCGCTCTTAATTGAAAGAACATCAGCCCGGCCATGGGGCCGGGCTGATGGTAGAGTCATAGACAATTAGGCGATTGACTAAGAGTCAGTCGCCGCGCAGTTTCAGGTTAAGTTGCCCAAGCTTTTCACGCACTTCGTTCAGGCTCGTAACACCAAAGTTCTTGCATTCCAACAAGTCGTCCTGTGACCTCCGAGCCAACTCGCCAATCGTGGAAATGCCAAGTCGGACCATGCACTTACGTGCCCGCACGGACAGGTTGAGATCGGCAATCGGCCGATCCAGTAGCGCTTGCTCGTCCGGCGACATGTTCGATGTGTCAAACGACGGTTCCGGTTCCGAGCGTTCGTGTGCGAACTGACCAAGATCCAAGCCTTTGGAATGCAGCATGTCGCGAATTTCGATCAGCGACGTTTCACCAAAGTTCTTGCTGGTTAGCAATTCCTGCTCTGACGTCCGTGTCAGGTCTCCCAACGAGCGAACCCCCATTTTTTGGAGGCAGTTGCGGCTGCGGACGGACAGTTCGAAGTCGGTCACGGGGATACTCAAGACTTGCGACAAGCGGTCCGTGCGCTTTTGCGCCTCTTCATCGTACAGCTGGTCGCGCGAGCCGAGCGAATCCTTGTAGAACAGACGAGCTTGTTCGTGATCGGGGTAGACGTCGAGGATCCGCTGATAGCAGGATTGGGCAAGGTCATAGCGCTGCATGTCTTCATACATGATGCCCAGGTTCAGCAAGGCACCGACATGTGACGGAAAGCAGTTCGACGCTCGGCTGTACAAAGCCATCGCCTCGTCGTCGTTGCCGCGCCGGTCGTTCTCGACGGCCAGACCGAACATCGCCCCGGCATGAGACTCCGACGATTCGACCGCACGCTCGTACAGCGCAACCACTTCGCTGGGATTGCCACCTAACGAGTTCACCGTAGCAGCGCGCTGATAAAGATACTCAGACGTCTGCTCGATGGGGCCAAAAAGCTGGTCGAGTACGATCATCGCCTGCTTCTTTTCGCCACCGTTGCGCAATGCTTCGGCGATGGCCAAATCGCAGTCATCCGAATTGTAGCCAGAGACTTTCGCCGCTTTGTAGCCAGCGATCGCACCATCGTAATTACCAAGCTCAAATTGTGTTTTGCCGAGGTAAAACTGGGCGACGGCGCCACCATCGGCGCTCGACAAAGTCTGTCGCGCCGTTTCGAATTGGCACAGCAGATAATAGCAGACACCCAAGCGAACCGCCGTCGCTGGTGTGTGGTCCACGCGTGATTCCAATTCTCCGATTGCGTCGCGCAAGGCTGTGAAATTAGCGTAGTCATCGCTAATCGCATGTGCCAACTGTACAATCTCAGTGGGGCCAAATGAAGAATTCGACAGAACGATCTCACGGAGATCAGATGCCAAGTCCGTCGACATGAATTTCCTCCAAAAAACCGGGGGGGAGATGAGCGATTGAGAGCCAGCGGTGGGATTCGAACCCACAACCCCCGCATTACGAATGCGGTGCTCTGCCGTTGAAGCTACGCTGGCACGGAATCCAGTTTTCGCATCAGGTTGCCACGTGGTTGTGCGAATCGACCAATTCAGCAGTCTATCCGTGATACGCCCCACGGACAAGCCCGCGATTGTTGGAAGCAAACCGTAAGGCGGGCCGCCGCTGCGGC
>NYXM01000138.1 GCA_002685655.1 Planctomycetaceae bacterium | reverse complement strand
TGTCAATAACTTCAAACTCATCCCAAGTGAGGCCCTTCTTGTGAAGAGCAATTCAAGCTACTGCCACCAGCAACCTTACGTCGATTAAGTGCCATTCACGTCTGACCCTATTTGCTGACGCCCTTCTTAGTGTGCTCGTACAGCGTTTCTCCAAATTCGTCATGGAAGACGAACGTCAATTGCGCCGGAACGTCGCCGTCGGCCGGCGCTGTTCTAACCAATAGGAACCCAGCCGAGCGCTCTTTCTGCGCGTACACCTGCTGGATCAGCCCTTCGGGGTCCGTCGACTGAGGATCGCCCGGTTTGCGGCCGAGCCGCGAATTGGCATCAACCAAAGCACCGCAGGAAAACTCCTCGATGCCTTTGGGGTGAATTGAATGGTACTGCCAGTGCCGGTCGCCACAAACAAGATAGAAATTCTGTTTGGCGACACCCGAGTCGTTTAACCAATCAAAAAACTCGTCGCGCTCATGTTGAAAGCCGCCGATGTTGGTGTGGTTGTCGAACTTGCGTCGATCGTCAGGGCCAATCATCGGATTCGGCGAAATCAGAATCTTGAACGTCGCATCACTCTCTTGGAGAGTCTGCCGGAGCCACGCTTTTTGCTCCACACCCCAGATCGACTTGCCCGGTCCGTCTGGCATGGCATTGTCGCTACGATACACTCGATTCTCAACAAGCCAGATCTGCAGGTCGCGATTAACGCGATGCGTGCGATACGTCTTCGCGCTGGCGTCGTTAACGGACGCATAAGGAAGCTGTTCCAGCATCAAGCGCCGCGCGACTTCTGGCGAAGGGTCGTAGTCGCCCGAATTGTCGCCGTCGTCGATGCGATAGTCGTGATCATCAATCTCCCAATAGGTTGGGACCGACGCGAACAAATCGACATAACGCGGCTGCACAAACTGCTCGTGCCATTTTTGTCGCAGCTCGCGCACGGTCTCGGCACGAGGATCCTTCGGCGTGTCGTAGTAGACGTTGTCGCCCGTGCCCACAAAAAAGTCGGGCCGGAGTTTCAAGATCGTTGCCAACGCCGGGTAGCCGAGGTGCTTGTCCGGACCGTCGTAGGGTCTGGGCAACACGGTGTTGTTGTGGAGCAAGTGAGTCGCAGGATCGATACGCCCGTCGCCGTGAAATTTTCCATAGTTCATTCCTGTGACAACGACGAATTGAACGGGATCGGCGCGGGTTGGTCCGGGCAAGGTCTTGAACGTGGCACGCGGGCCGGGTTGTAGCTCGTTGGCATCCGTACCAATTCGCGTCTGACAAGTGTAGACCGTGCCCGGCGTAAGGTCGGCAAGCTTGGCCCGCGCAATAAAGTCGCGGTCAGAAGACGCTGCGATGATTTGCGTCGGCGGCGTGGTTGCAGGAGCGCGTTCTTCGTCGCGGGTCACCGTCAACACAAATTCGACAACTCCAGCAACGCCTTCCACATCGCCATCGACCAATTTGTCAGACTTCGTTAGCCGCACTTGCACGAGTGCCTGATTGGGAGTCACCTCGCCCACCATGATACCCATCCCTGCCAAAGGCTTCGCAGCTTCCGGCGGCACGCCGACACTGGATTCCGTGCCCACCGCGGGTTGCTTCGGCGAGCTTCCGGTCGGTGTCGATGAGTCATTCGAGTTGCAACCAAGCAGGCAAAGACAAAGAACAATGGTGCTCAATGAGAGTCGATTCAAAGGAAGTCTCCTCGCGTTTGGTAATTGATAATCCGCCGTTCCTACTTGCTCAAATGCTTCGACCAGCCGACGGGTTGCGACCAGGCCTGTTGTCGCTGATCTTTGAACGATGGATCCGTGGCAGGCCGACTGGATGTGACCACCGCTCGAACGTAAAGCTCGTGGCCAGTCAACTTGTATTTGGCCATCGCACCCTTGACCGTCTTCAGCGTACGGCCGACATCGGCCGAGTATTTGCGTGTGGCCACTATTGCTTTGCCGTCATCGCCGACGCGTTCTTTAGAACTCCGATCATAGTCGATCAACGTGCCGATGAAGTCCGTTCGATATTCAACGTCCGGTTCGGCATCAATCTCGACGGTCAGTGTCTGGTCGGTCTCATTGAATCGGACATCGCGTAGCGTCACTCCGCTGGATGCGTAAAAATCGCCAACGTTGATTGCACGCAGAAGATACTCGGGCGTCAAGTGGCGGCTTCGCACCATGATCCATCCGCGTCCGGGCCTGCTGCCGGGACGTCCGTGGTATTCGTGGCTGTCGTCCGTGCCGACGCCGTACAGCGGCGGTGCTTCGAGTTCGGCGACACGCAGCGTGTTGGCAATGTCCCACAACCGCTCGACACCGGGACGCACGGCGTTACCCAAGTGTTCGACACCCGGATGGCCGTTGTACACCTCGAAAAAACGCTCTTCGACGACGGCTGCCAGATCTTCGGCAGTCATTGCGAAACCGAAATTCGGATGATTGATGTGCAACAGGATCGGGCGACCCGTTCGTTCGGCCTGTTGTTGTACTGCTCGCAAGTTGTTGTTAACGGTCTCCTGAATCGTCTGTCCGCCCAACGGCGCGATCAGCGTCTTGATGTTGGTGGCGTTCATGTGCACGGGTTTTCCCAGCGCGCGATCCGTGATCTCTTCGCCTTGGATCATGATGAATTGTCCACGTTGTTCCATCAGCGCGCGGAACTCGTTCAGCGGCTTGAGACGTACTGCGTAGGTGGGCGTTTCTGCGTGGCCGCGCGTCTCGACCCAGTGTGAACCAAATCGTTTAAGATATTTCTCCAGAACCTGGTCGCCACCCCGTTTCTGAATCTGGCTGTACGGCATCCAACGCTCCCCTTCGCTCAAAACATTGTGGTCACTCAGAGCCAGAAAGTTATAGTCGCGTGTGCGATACCATTCGGAAATCATCTCGGGAAAGTCGGTGCCGTCGCTCCAGAAAGTGTGCGTGTGAATATTGCCCTTCCACCAACGCAGCGGTGGTTGGGCGGGGATCACTTCGTCAGCGACGATCGTGCTGGCGGTTAGATTGAGCGCAAACAGCGTCATCGCGGCCATCGCCGCAAGCATGATCTTTCGCGGGAATAAACGAATTGCCATGATCTAGGCTCCTGAGTTATCTGCAGTATCAACAATCAGACTCTAACATGCCGCAAAGTAGTTCGCCCGCATCATACGTCAACCATTCGTCGCGCCCTCATGATCCGGTAACCGGCCGCGCGGAATACGAGCAATAAAGCGGCCAAGAACCACGCCGCTAACGCGCTCCACAGGACCCAACCGAAACCGAATTGTCTGAGTTCGATGAACAGCCAGGACGAATTGCTCGAAGTCCCGCTCATCGTCCAACGCGACGTCACCCATGTCAGCAACAAACCAATCATCGGCGGCACGCTACTCAACATAAGGATGCGCAAGCGGTAATGACCTGACCCGAGCGCCGAAAACATGGTGACCCATGAGACAAGCGCCATTGCCAACGCTAACACAACGGCCCAAAACAGTTCCAGGGACTCCAGCAGTAGCCAATCGATGCCCTTGGCCAGCACCAGAACCGGGCCAGCGGCGGTCATCCAGAGAATAATGTGTTTGATGGAAAACTGAAATTGCTCGCGATCTGCCGCCCCGGCGCCATGATCGTCGTCGATTGGAGGCAAGATTCGATAGCCACGGAATCGCAATATCGAGCACAGACCCACAACCACCCCGCCTTGCAATGCCAGGATGATAGCCCAAATCTCCGATTCGTTTCGCCAGGGTGTCATTCCTGGAGCCCGGAGCATGATGATCACGAAGGACGAAATCAAAACGAAGAAGATGGGCATTCTCACGGGCCACGTCATGCGGCTCATCATCCCCCAGATAGTGAGCAATCCAATTTGCCCGGAGAGTAATGCAAACATCATGCATTGCGAGACGGTCCCGGGTCTGAAGAACATCGTCAACAGCGCGAGCGCGTCAACTAGCGCAATTGCCCAAACAAAAACGACGCACCTCAAAAACACGTTATCTATGAACCTCCCCGCACAAGCGGACAGCACGCCAACTTGTGCGACAAACAAGACCGGAAGAACGGTGCGACCTGCTGCGATGGACTTGCTCGCTTCAATGGCAAGTTGATCTGCCAAGACGATCATGATCGGTAGACCAACCGCCACGACCAGCAAGCGGGGCAAGCCAGCCAGGAAAGTACTCGTCGCAGCAGGTGCTCGTTGGGATGCCATTTAAAACGTGGTCGTGGGTGCTGTCGGACAGTGTCACGATACGCTGAAATCCGTCGTGAAGCGATGCCCCAACGAACCTTTCTCTGGCGGCCAGTTGGTAAAGAAGTCGTATTTGGAAGATCTGCTGGGCGCGACTGTTTCGCCTCCAGATTCTTTATAGCAGCCATTACGCTCGGTATGATAATTGCTCAAAAATGCGGCGAATTCGTCCTTCCCGTATTCTCTTGGGTAGAGGCAGGCGGCGTGCAACTCGCCTCCAGTCGAACTAAGATCAAGGGCCAAGCAGCTATTCGGACTGATCAGCAGTCCATCGTCCTTCATTTTGAATTCAGCTCTTTGCCAAAGGAGATCAGGATGTCGTCGTGGGTCGCTCATGTTCTGATTGTGCTTAGCATTGTTTGCATCGTCTCTCCATCTTTGCCGGCCCAGACAGCGGGCCAGGAATCCGTCAGGGACCAAAAATCCAGCGGGGCGCTCCAGACGATTGCCGAACGCAGTGAATTTAACGCCACGGCGCGCCACGCGGATGTTATCGAGTTTTGCCAGCAACTTGCCGCACGATCCAAGGTTGTTGAACTTGCGGAGCTTGGCAAGAGTTTTGAAGGGCGGTCGCTACCGCTTTTGATCATCGCGGATCCACCATTAAAGACCCCGGCCGAGGCGGCGAAGTCCAAAAAGCTTGTCGTTTTCGCGATGGGTAACATTCACGCAGGCGAAGTTTGCGGCAAGGAAGCTCTGTTGATGCTGGCTCGCGATTTGGTATCGGGAGGCAAGCAACCTCTGCTCAAGGACCTTATCGTCCTGTTCGCGCCGATTTACAACGCCGACGGCAACGAACGATTTGCGCCCGATCATCGGCCGGGCCAAATCGGCCCCGAGCAGATGGGCCAGCGGTCGAACGCGCAAGGGCTCGATCTGAACCGCGATCACATCAAGCTGGAAAGCCCGGAAGCCCGCGCGCTGGTCCGCTTGCTGAATCAGTGGACTCCTGCGATAGCGATTGACTGCCACACGACCAACGGTTCGTACCACCGATTCGCGTTGACGTACGATGGTCCTCGTCATCCCGCAACGCATTCGAAACTGCTGGAGTATGTGCGCGATGACTTCTTGCCGGAAGTCAGCCGCCGCTTGGAACGCGAGACTAAGTACAAGACATTTTTCTATGGCAACTTTGCAAAAGACTATACCGTCTGGGAGTCCTATCCGGCGGAGCCTCGGTTCAGCACGCACTACCTGGGGCTGCGAAACCAATTGGGCATCTTGTCCGAAGCGTACGCATACGCGACGTACCACGATCGCGTGATGGCGACGTACGGCTTCGTGCGGCACTGCCTGGCGATGGCGGCAGATCGGCGCGCACAGATCGAAGCGATACGAACGGAAGCGAGAAAGTCTGCCAATTCGGCCAACACAGACGAGCCACAGGAGATTGGGATTCGATTCGAACCCGCACCGTTGGCTGGCCGATTTTCGATTCCCGGTTTCGTAGAACGCGAAGAAAACGGTAAGAAACAACCAACCAACGAAGAAAAAGACTACGACGTCCAGTACTTTGGCCAGTCGCGGCCGACGCTCGCAGTTGTACGCCCGTTCGCCTATGCCCTGCCCGCGTCGTATCAAGCAGCCGTGGAGAACCTCCATCGCCATGGCGTTGCCATGCGGGTTTTGCGCGAGGACATCGAGGTGGACGCCGAGGTTTATCGCGTCAACTCGGTCAATCGTCAAGGAAAGGAGTTCCAGGGTCATAAGCTCGTTCAGGTCGAAGTCACAGCGCGGTTGGAATCGCGCCGTCTGGAGGCCGGTTCGATCATCGTCAATACAAGTCAACCGCTCAGCCCGCTGATCGTTACCTTGCTTGAGCCAGCGTCGCAGGACGGACTGACAACCTGGAATTTCTTTGATGCGGGCTTGACCGCCGACCACGACTTCCCGGTAACCAGAATCATGGTGGCTGCGCCGCTGCTGACGGCGACCTACTCTGCGCCAAAACAATCTGCTGCGAACAAGAAACCGATCACCTTTGAAACGCTTTACGGGCGCAATCGGCCGAACTTCAGTGGCCAGCCGGCTAGCGGTGTTCGTTGGCTGGACGACGGCGAACATTATGCGCAACGGAAGGAAGGTCGTGTGTACAAAGTGCACGCGGTCACGGGACGGAGCGAACTACTGTACGACCCCGCCACGATTACCAACGTATTGAAAAGTGAACTTGAAATCGACGCCCGCGCCGCACAGCGGCTTACTTCCAGGTTGCAACTGAACACCAGTCGATCTGCAGGACTTGTTCTGCACGCCAGCGACCTCTATCTCGTGACGTTGCAAGACGGATCGGTACAACGGCTGACCACAACGCCCGAGTCGGAAGAGCTGGCGAGTTTTAGTCCCGATGGTCAGCAAGTTGCCTTCATTCGCGGCGACGATCTCTTTGTCGTCAATCTCGAAACAAAGATCCAGCTGCGGCTGACCAGCGACGCCGGGCCCACACTTCGCAATGGAAAGGCCGATTGGGTCTATTTCGAAGAGATCTATGGTCGCAATTGGCAGGCCTACAAATGGAGCCCGGATTCGAAGCGACTGGCGTTTCAACAATTCGAAGATGCTGGCGTGGATCAATTCGAAATCGCCAATGATCTACCCAAACAGCAGCAGGTGGAATCAACACGTTATCCGCAGCCCGGGCGTCCCAATCCACGCGTGCGATTGGCCGTCGTCGCAGCCTCAGGCGGGCCGATATCCTGGATCGACGTGGATGACTATTCGCCCGACAATTTGCTCATTTCGCACTTCGGCTGGACACCGAATTCCCAGGCGGTGTTCTACTACGTCCAGGATCGTGCCCAACGCTGGCTGGACTTCAATCAGGTCGAACTGGCAAGCGGCACGCAGCGGACCTTGTTCCGAGACACGACCGAAGCCTGGGTCTCCAGCCCAGGCGATCCGCATTTCCTAAACGACGGATCGTTCCTGATCACCAGCGAACGGGATGGTTGGCAACATCTGTATCATTTTTCCGATGGAAAGCTACGCCAGGTGACTCAGGGCCAGTGGGAGATGCGCAGCCTGCATGTTGTCGATGAAGAGAGCCAGTCGATCTACTTCTCAGCGACGGCCGATTCACATCTCGCTTCGAATCTGTATCGGATCAAAATGGACGGCAGCCAGCTGACACGGTTGACCATGGCTGCAGGCGACCATCGTGTCTCCGTCAGCCCCAACGGAAAACAGTTTGTTGATTCGTGCAGCAGTCATCGCCATCCGACCAAGGTGACACTGTTTTCCAGTGAAGCAATGCGACTCCGGACGATCGACACGAACCCTGTGCCGGCGATTGACGACTTCGATTTCGCGCCGCTGGAGATGATCCAGATCAAGACACGCGACGGGTTCTTGCTCGAAGGGAGTTTGATCAAGCCCAAAGACTTCGACGAGAGCAAGAAATATCCTGTCTGGTTGATGACCTATGGCGGTCCGCACGCCCCGACGATCTCGGATTCCTGGCGCGGCGGTCGCACGTACGAACAGATGCTGGCACAGATGGGTGTCATCGCTTTTCGCGTTGATCCGCGCAGTGCCAGTGGTAAAGGAGCCTGTTCGACGTGGACGGCGTATCGTCAACTGGGCGTGCCTGAACTCAAGGATCTAGAAGATGCCGTCCAGTGGTTGTGCCAAAAACCGTATGTCGATTCCAGTCGGGTTGGAATGGCGGGCCACAGCTACGGGGGCTTCCTGACGGCGTACGCGCTAACACACAGCAAACACTTCGCGGCTGGAATCGCCGGCGCGCCCGTGACGGACTGGCGTAGCTACGACACCATTTACACCGAACGTTATATGGACTGCACTTTCTGAGAACAGGTTAGGCTATGCGGCCATGTTGATCAGGGTTTCCGCGAGTTGGGTTATTTTTGGTGGGAGCGGCCAGAGGTCGGTGAGC
>NYXM01000137.1 GCA_002685655.1 Planctomycetaceae bacterium | reverse complement strand
TTGATACCGTCATTCACAGCAGTCCGTACTTGGCAGGCAGGCGATTTCGGTTCAAGACGGAGGCGGATGGCGTCACGCTCGAAGGGCGGGTCGGTTCGTACTTTCAGAAGCAAATGGCACAAGAGATTGTCTTGCGCATTGATGGCGTCTCACGCATCGACAATCGCCTGCAAGTTGGTTAGCTGTGCGAATCATCCACAGTTTGGCGACGCCTTATCGCGGCTTATTGGGGCGATAGCCCAACACGGCGTCATGCCGATCGCGATACTGCGGAAACCGATCATGCAAGCGGCAACTCCGTAAGACGGCGAAACCCTCGTCAGACAAGCCTGAAATCCTCATGACACCGCCTTGCGACGTGATTCGCGCGTGCAATCGGACAAGTGCTCCAACCAATTCACTGCGTAACACTGGGACTTTGTCCATTTCCAGGACAAGTCGGTTGACGAATTCCTGATCAACCAGCTGCCATACGCTAGCCGCCAAGTCAATTCCGGCAGCGTCGAAAGGTTCATGTCCCTGCAGACTGATAAAAAGCCAATCTGGTCCTCGGTCGATCTCCACAGCCCAACCTGACCCCAGTTCTCGATTCATCCAGCGTCGCTCCTTCAACCAGACCGGCGCTCGGTCCGGGGCTTCCATGAAATCAGAGTGAATAGTGCGGCAGCATAGGAGCCTACCCATACGAGCCGAACTTCCTTCCCGATAATCTTACGAACTGGCCGCAAACGAGCAAGCCATGCCGAGCAGATTTCGGCGTGCCTGCCGCATCAGTTACGATTGAGGGCACCACGTCGAGTTTGGCGGGTGGATGGGGTCGACGTGCGCACAAGCGAAGCCTGGGTCGGTGAGCCCCCAGGTGGCTGATTTCTGCGGATGCACAGCGACTTAGCCAGTGAATTGTTGTCGCATTTGTAGGACGATCACTCCTGCCCGTCGCCAACGAACAGACGGGCAAGAGTGCCCGTCCTACAACCGTTTGACGACAGTTGTTTCTTGATTAATCCTCTGTGCGCACTCCCGCTCACAATGAGTGACTACGGCGAATAGAGCGTCAATTTTGCATCCAACACCTTGCTGATTCGGCTGGCCGACTCAAGCAGATGGGCACGCGTGTAGCTGTCCAGCTTGTCATTGTCTTCCAACACGCGAGACATCTTCTTTTGGACCTGATCAAGTTCGGCGAAGGCGATCGTCTGGCAATCGTCGGGAGCAAAGGTCTGACCCATGGCCAAACGGCTGAGACGCCGCAAGTGATCTCGCTGCAAATTGCGACGCAAACTGGAAATCGCCGGCTTACGATTGGTGAACTCACCTTTCTTGATCGCATCCAATTCGGCAAATACCGCCTCGTTGAGACGTTCAATCAACTCCGCGGTGGTCAGCACATCTTTATCGGCGGCCGTTTTCAATTCGGTATCGTGCATACGTTCCAAAACGGTCGACGACAGCAGCTGGCTCATAATCCGCGATTGCCACATTGCGATCGTCGAGTGCAAAGGAAAGTCCTTCTGAGTAAAGCTGGACGTTCCCCAATGCCGCCAGTTGGATTTAGCCAAATACGAATAGAGTTCATTGGGAAAGTCGTATGCCTTGTCACTGAGGACTTCCGCAACGAGCAGGTCCAGCGCGGCGCGTTGTTTCTTTACGTCGACCATTTCGGCCGGCGGCTTCGCGTCCTTGTCGCCTTTGTGGCTGCGATGCGTGTGAATGCCGCCAACGTACCGCGACGCGAAGAACATCGCTTGGCCGTGCTGCGAAAGCAGAATGTTGAAAGCTCGTCGCGTTTGTGTGTAATCATCGCCTTCCTTGGCCGTGCGTTCCAACAAAGTCGGCATGACTTCCTTGACGACTTGGGCCCGCATCGTGGCGTATGCCAAGGCATCGTCGCCCAGGTCAAACCGGTTTGACGCCGGGTCTGGATCAGAGCCAACCGTATCTTCATCCGTAGCATATTGCAGTTGTGGGTCACCGCTGCGCGAGGCAATTTTCTGCAACTCCTTGACCTCGCCTGTCGTCCCGCCCGAGAGCGGCTTATAGCCATATTCGATGGCCCAGTGATCGTACGGGCCAAGGGTTGTCGTGTAATAGTCGCCTTGTTTCCATTCCTTGGGAACGATGTTCGTCGGGTTGTAATCCATCACCGACGCGACAATTGGTTGGTTCGTCTTTTCGTTCATCTTCTTCAGGTCCAGCATCTTACTAGCCTTGAAGTTATGACGCAGACCCAGCGTGTGCCCGACTTCATGCATCGACACTTCCTTGAGGCCTTGCATGATCATCTTCTGCTGCTGTTCTTCAGCAACTTTGGGGTCCGCGTTCGCCAGGATCGCAGAGGCACCAAAAGCGAGTTGCCGTGCCATCCCTCGATTCAGCAAGCAACGGGGTTCGTGAATGCCAAACATCGTGGCCCCTGTATTCGCTTCGACCTTCTCTGCTTCCAGAGGTCCGCCCGTCATGCCGGCAACTTGGGCGGGTGTCAGCGTTTCAAATTCCTCTTTCCAGAACTGCAGGAAGTCAGCATCAAAGATGATGTCGGCATCCAGGATCTCGCCGGTCCGCGGGTTGACACGCGATGGTCCCATGGCAAAGCCTGCGCTGGCAGTAATCCAGCGAAAAGTGTTGTAACGAATGTCTTCTGGATCCCAATCGTCACTGTCCAACTGCTGACGTACTTCGACAGCATTGATCCAGCCTGCCGTTTCATAGGCCTTATTCCATTCCTCGATACCCGCGCGAATCGCACTGCGATAGGTGTGTGGGACAGTCTTTTCGATGTAGAAAATGATCGGCTTCTTTGGTTGGAACGGAGCACTCGTCGCTCCAGGCGCTTTTTGCAAATTCCAACGATTGATGTACCGGACGAACTGGTCGCGATCGCTCTTCTTGTTGTAGTCCTTCAGGACCGTCATGAAGTAGCCAACTCGATCGTCCGCCATCCGCGGCACGTAGCCGGTGTTATCCAGTTTGCTGATCGAGTAGTGGACGTTGATCGTGGCGGCACGTGAATCGGCAACTGTATCTAACGAAGATCGGCCGCTCGATGAGTAGGTTGCCGCAACTTCGAGTTCCAAGTTCTTGGGAAAAGCCTTGACCGCCGCCCACGTTGATCGATCGGACGAAAAACCGAAACCAGGCAACGATTGACCAATCTGCGGAAGGTCGCTCATGAAAATTGGCGTCAAGTCGACCAGGTCACCGCCTTTTGGTCCTTTGGTCACGATACGCAAGCTGAACAGGACACTATCGGTGAAAGCTTTGCCAACTGCGATATTCTCGGGATAACCCGCCTTCGCCTTGAACCGAACGTTCTTGCGGATCACATGAACGCGATCGTCAATCTTGCGAAATTTCCAAACCCAGTCGTCGCCGTTACCCCAACTGTAGCCGCCCAATAACGGGCTTTGCCCAATTCCTTTGGCGATCGAAATCAGGACGATGTACTCGCTGCTATAATCGGAACCGCTGAATTCACCGTACAGCTTGCTTCCCTTTTGGTACACCGTGAGCATGCCAGAATGGGCCTTGGCGTCTTTTAGGATCGCGACATGCGCTGGAGCAGACGGTTTGCTGGCGACTGAACTCGTTGTCGTCGCCGTCTTCGGTGTCGACGTCGGAGTTGCCGCGGCAGTCGCCTTGTCCTTATCCGACGTTGGGTCGGTCGGCTCTTGCGCAGATAACGAAACGCCGCTCGAAAGCAAAGCGAGGGACAAAGTCCACATTAGATGCCAACGAGTATTCATGCTTGCGATTCCTTGGGGGAGTGCTGGATTTCGACGGGGCGAAGGCAGGAAAAGTAGGCCCGTGTAGCGGGGGTGAAGTTCTAAAGCAGGTAAAATATAACGCACAACAACGACTTTGCGACGTGGGCTAGATTGCCGGTGTCGGGATTCGCAGTATTGTAGTTGTCTACCTGGTGAATAGGCAACTTCTGTCTGTTGCGTCGAGTTTATCGTTTTTGATGATTATGCCGCCTGACTACCAATGGACCGCTGAATGTCAAATACGTCATTGGCAATGCAGATTCTGCGTCATTTCCCGGACGTGGATGCGAGGGACATTCAGTACCTGGGAAACGCGGGTGGATTCAGTGGCGCCTGTCTGTGGAAAATCACGACGCCGTCGGGACCGCTCTGTTTGCGAGAGTGGCCAAAACCACATCCTACTGAGCGTGCGCTCGGCCACATCCACGGTCTGCTGCTGCACGCCGCTCGACAAGGCATGTCAGAACTGCCGGTTCCCCTGCTCCACGGAGGGGGCAACACCATTCTCAGGCAGCGTCGGAGACTTTACGAACTGACGCCCTGGATGCCCGGCCAGGCGAACTATCGCACAGGTCCAACTGTTCGGCGTCTGCGGGCTACGATGACGGTTCTCGCGCGATTCCACGCCGCAGTTCGAACGTACCCGCGCGCCCGCGCGCAAGCAGGTCCAAGTTGTTCGCCCAGCCTGGTCCAGCGGCAGGCCAAGCTCGAGCGTCTGTTGCACGGCGAGCTGGATCGGCTGGCAATTGCAACGGCGGGATACCACGACGCGGAGATCTGCCGCCGAGGTCAACATTTGCTGGAGTTGTTCTCCCGCGCTGCCGGCCAGGTCGTCGAATTGCTCGGCCGCGCCACACGACTGAAAGTCACTCTGCAGCCATGCATTCGCGACATTTGGCACGACCACATCTTGTTCACTGACGACGAAGTAACAGGGCTGATCGACTTTGGCGCCATGCGTTTTGACAACGTCTCTTGCGATCTGGCTCGACTAATTGGCAGTCTAGTTGCTGACAACCAAGCCGATTGGTCAGTCGCGTTGCACGCTTATGAGACCCACCAACCGCTGACGGCAGACGAACATCTGCTGATCCGCGCGTTTGACCAGAGCGGCGTCCTCATGTCCGGCCTCAGCTGGCTGCGTTGGATCTGTGTCGAAGGCAAGAAGTTCGACAACCAACAGCATGTGCTACATCGCTTGGATGAGAACCTCCAGCGGATCGAGTATCTGTGCGGTTCGGCCTGAGCAGGCTGCAGCGCGTAAACTGCCCTTGTTACAACCCGTTACAAGGTTTTGTACGAGACAATACCGTTTTTGCTTCACTGTTGACCGATAATTCTACAAGTCACTGGCGCCCGCGCCGGCGACTCCGTTGACCTTGAGTCATCGGATTTCCTAGAATTACAGTTTCTCCACCGGACAACTTCCCCGAAAGAGCCGCAATGTCGTTCCGCCGTATCGCCACGCTGGTCGTTGGGTTGGTGCTGTTTTTCACTAGTTCCGTCGTGGATGTTCGAGCCCAAGCGCCCGATCAACTCGAACTGAATCTGTTGGACCAGCTACAGCCGCTGCCCGGAATTCCCGGCCTGGAAGGCGAAGATCTCGAACTCAGTGCGGAGTTTCAGTTGGCAGCGGGGAAACGCGAGGGCCGTCTATCGGTGATCGCCAAAATCGGAATTGGCTGGCATTTGTATTCCGTGACCCAAAAACCGGGCGGACCGATGCGATCAGTGATCAAGGTCGCGCCATCGGATGACTTTGAGGTCATCGGCGAGTTTCGCCCCAATCGGCCACCTGCGATCAAGAAGTACGAATTCTTCGAAGTCCCGGTCGAAGAGCATGATGAAGAAGTCGTTTGGACAGCTCCAATCCGTCTGAAGGAATCGGCGGACCCTAAGAAGCTGGAAATCAAAATCGACTTTGCGGGACAAGTCTGCCAGGACAGCGGTGTCTGCCTCCCCAAGAACGAATCGCTTGTGGCCAGTTTCGCCGGTTCATATGAAGCCGTGGTACCGACGGGTGAATTTCGTGGACCGAGGGATCACGTGACCATTCGAGGTCAAGTGAAACCGATGACCGCAGCGCCCGGTACGGCCGTAACGGTAACGTTGACCGCTGAACTCGATCCAACCTGGCATATCTATGCTCATGCGCCGGAAGAAGGCGACGGAATTTCCAAACCCACGCTGATCGTCATGGAGCCGCCAGAGGGGTGGCAGGTCGGCGGAATCGAGCCGTCTACGGCACCGCACGTGGAAGAAACCGGTGACGAGTTTGAACCGATCACTCGATACCACGAAGGGATGGTTAGTTGGACCACGAAGGTCAACATCCCAGCCAACGCAACGCCCGGCGCGGTCGAACTTCGAGGGTTGATGGGTTACCAAGTCTGCACGCCGACAGGCTGCGACATGCCACAGGCGATCACCTTCGTGGCTTTGTTGAACATCGGAGAAGGTGAAGATCGTTCGACGCCGCTGGCCTTTACAAAGGCAAAGTACGGCGACGTGGCCAAGTTGGCAAAACGGGCTTCGGCGCCACCAGCGCCAGGCGCGGCTGGCATTGTCGGGCCGACGTTGGATCTGGCTAATCTTGATACGACTACGACGAATCAAAACGCGCCGATCGTGCTGCAATTGATATTCGCCTTTCTTGGCGGCCTGATCTTGAACTTCATGCCTTGCGTGCTGCCGGTAATTGGCCTGAAGGTCATGTCGTTCGTTCAACAAGCGGGCGACAGCCGATCCCGGATCTTCTTTTTGAATCTATGGTTCTGTCTCGGCCTGATGTCGATCTTTTTGGTTCTGGCCACGTTGGCCGTTTTCATGGGTCTTAGCTGGGGCGAACAGTTCAGCAGTGCGACGTTTAACATCACCCTGACTGCGGTCGTCTTCGTCTTTGCGCTCAGTTTTCTGGGCGTTTGGGAGATTCCCATCCCCGGCTTTGTAGGCTCGGGCAAAGTCAACGACTTGGCCGCCAAGGAAGGTCCATCCGGTGCTTTCTTCAAAGGCATGCTAACAACGGTCTTGGCAACGCCGTGTACCGGCCCATTGCTAGGGCCGGCGCTGTCGTGGGCCGTCTCGCAGCCGCCAGTGATCACCTATGCCGGATTCGCTTGCGTGGGCCTGGGGATGGCCAGCCCCTATTTGGTGATTGGCGCGTTTCCCAAGCTGGTTTCATTCTTGCCCAAACCTGGCGCCTGGATGGACACCTTTAAGAACATGATGGGATTTGTGTTGTTGGGCACCGTCGTGTTTCTGTTGACTTTCATCGAAATTCCATACGTCGTTCCTACGATCGCATTTTTGATTGGTCTGTGGGCTGCCTTCTGGTGGATCGGGCGGATCCCGATTACCGCCACGCGGGACAAAAAAACCGCGGGTTGGATAGCGGCTGGTGCCTTTGCCCTGTTCGTGGGACTGGCCATGTTCGGCGGGCAGTTTTTTCCGTTCGACAAACTCAATCTCCAGTCCATCATGCAGAGTCGCTTCGACCGTGCCGTCGATCGGGCCCTTGCCACGCGAATGGGCCCCGATGCCGCTCCCGTCACGGCGAAGGAATCCGAGAACGAGCTGCCATGGCAACCCTATTCGAGAGCGTTGTTGGAGAAACTAACGTCCTCTAGAAAGACCGTTTTCGTGGACTTCACAGCCGACTGGTGACTGACGTGCAAAGCCAACGAGGCGGTCGCCTTGAATCAACCAGAAACCAAAGCCTTCGTCGAAGCCGCAGGGATCGTCACGTTGAAGGCCGATATGACGCACTCTGCACCCGAAGCCAAAGCACTTCTGAAACAACTTGGCAATAAGGGTGGGTCGATTCCGTTTCTTGCCATCTTTCCAGCAGACAATCCCAACAAACCGATCTTGCTCGACGGCCTGATCGCATCGCCAGCGCAGATCATCGCAAAGCTCAAGTTGGCCGTTGGCGTAAGAGACGATGCGGCAGCGGAGACCGCAATGGCGACGCCGGCGCGGTAGCCAATCGGACAGCTCGATCTTACAGATGGGACTCGTATTCGTATGATTCGTGCTATTCGTGGTTGTAATCACACCAACAACATTGCGCTGAAGTACCAAGGTGACTCTTACCATGTGTGGTCGATTTACACTGCGGTCCAATCTGAATCTGATCCTCCAGCGATTTGCGCTCGACGACGCGCCCAATCTGACACCGCGTTATAACATTGCACCCACGCAAGCCGTTCCGGCAATCCGAGCGACGGAATCAGGTCGTGAATTAGCGATGCTCCGTTGGGGGCTGATTCCGCCCTGGTCAAAAGACATGAAGATGGGAAACCGGTTGCTGAACGCCCGTTCGGAAACCGCCGCAGAAAAACCCTCGTTTCGCAGCGCGTTTCGTCGCCGACGCTGCCTGGTTGTGGCCGATGGCTTCTATGAGTGGCAGAAGACCGGTGCCGCAAGAGGTGGTACCACGAAGCAACCTTATTATATTCGTATGCGCGACGAACGTCCTTTTGCGTTCGCTGGGCTGTGGGAAACGTGGCGAGGGCCCAAGGGCGCCGAACTCCCCACGCCAATTCAGAGCTGCACGATCTTGACGACCGAACCTAACGAACTGATGCAATCGTTGCACGATCGAATGCCGGTCATCCTGTCGCCTGATGATTACGTTATGTGGCTGGACCCAAGCTTCGAGCAGATCGATGCGCTTAAAGCGTTGCAGCGTCCGTTTGCGCCAGAAGAGATGATCGCAGATCCCGTCAGCACGCTGGTGAACAGTCCCAGAAATGAATCGCCCGAGTGCATCATGACGATCGACCGATGAACATCGAACGTCCAACTACGAACTTCAAACTACGACGCTCCTCGATGTTCGATGCGTCAGTTGTGTCGAATCAAGAGAATGTCGTCATCTTGAATGACATAGTCTTTGTGCTCTTGCCGGAGCAGGTTATTGGCTTTGATTTCCCGTTCACTTCCTAGCCGAACCAGATCCGCGCATCGCATCACTTCAGCGCGAATGAATCCTTGGGCCAAGTCCGTGTGAATGCTCCCCGCCGCGTCGAAGGCTGTCGCCCCTTGGGGAATCAACCACGTCCTGACCTCTTTCTCGCCAGCGGTGAAGAACAACATCTGCCCGGAGGCATCCATAATACGGCGGATCAGTTGATCTCGATCAAAGATCGCGACCCCCATCTCTTCGCAGAAGGCGTCACGTTCCGCATCGTCCAATCCAGCCAACTCCAATTGCAACGCAATCGAAACCGCCACTGTGTTCGATTCCGCCAGCGCGGCCGGCGTCGCCGTCTCCGGATCCTGATCGTCGGAGACGTTGAGAACCACGAGACGCGGCTTCTCGCTGAACAATTGAAATGATCTGGTTGCCTTGAGTTGATCGGGCGTTAATTCCAGATCACGAAGCGGCTTGCCGGCGTCAAGCGCCTCGTGCAAAGGCTCGAGTGCCAGCAGTTCCTTTTGCAGTTCATCCCTGTTCGGCCGCGGCTTCTTGACCTGTTCACGCAACCGAGTCACACGTCCAGCAACGATATCCAGGTCGGCAATCAGCAAGTCGTCCTCGAAATTGGCCAAATCCGCGACGGGGTCCGTGCCAGCGTAAGCAGCCACGACGACCACCAGACAGCTCGCTTCGCGAATCATGGCCAGCCGCGCCGCGCTCCCTTCGTGACTTCGGTCCAATCCTGGAGTGTCCACTATCTCGAGTGAAGCTTGGGTGATTTTCTTGGGCGAATAGATCTCGCACAGTGCCGACATCCTCGGTTCAGGGATGGGAGCCATGGCAGTCTGTGCATCACGCGCTTTGCTCGGATCTGGCGTGACACCCGTCAACCACTGAAAAAGCGTACTTTTCCCCGACGCCTGATACCCGACCAATCCAATTTTCATAAGTCCCGCTCGATTTCCTATTGTGTGTCTTGACTCCACAGATGTACACAGTTCGCGGCTTTTGTGAAAGGCCCGGCCGCCAACATGGGAGGCCATTATTCACCCCTACCCGCACCCACTGACCGCTGCCCGACCGACCCGCACCCGTTCAGTTGGTGTTGGCAATCGGCGGGGTGTAAACTAATAATGTTCAGTCCGAATCGTGCAGCAAGGTATCCTCGGTTCACTAGTGCACGCGCGGACTGGTCATAGCGGCTTTTTCGCCGTATGGACCTGTGAAACAAAGCATCGCCGACGTTACATGTCCATGCGACACGCACTTGCTCCTCGAGTCACCGTATGTCGTCGTCGCCAGATCACGAATCCAGCATGTTCATTCGGCTCGATGGCAAATCCGAAACTGCTCCGCTGCCGGCGATTCCGGAATTGTCAATTTGTGATTTGAATTCTCAGGATCCTCTGCCTTCGGAACTGCGTCGCCAATCCAAATCCCAGACTCCTCCAGTTCACCCCAACACCGCGAAATCAGCGGGCACCTCAAGCCGCCCTTCGGTCAGTGCCTCGTCCGAGACGATTTGGCGTAACGGGGATGTCTTGATGTGTGCTTGCCCGGACTGCCAGGCCCCGATGAGCATTCGCGTCTGGCTGATGGTTGCGGACTGTTGGCAATGCAGCCTTAGCATCGAGTTGACCGAGGAGCAGGAGCGAGCAGCTCGACGCCTGATGGCTGCGGCCGAAGAAGAGAAGCGATCTGCCAATTCTGCCCGCCCCAATTCGGAGGCGACCTCACCGGCAACCGCCACATCCGATCGATCGCGACCAAGACCGGACGGACCGAAGCCGAAACGCCCAGTGTCTGCAGAGCAGGAATCTCCTGATCGCCCGGCTCAACTGACCAAGGCGGCAGCTCACCCGACTGCGGCAGCCCCACAGCAACGAAATCCGCCACAACCTGGCCAGCAGCCAACCGCTTCACAACCGCGCTCACGACGGCCAGCAGCTGCCACGCGGAGGACACGTGCCCGTCTGCAAAAAGCGAAACGTCGTGGCGTCTCGGCCTGGCTAAGCGACGCCATCGGCATGACGCCAGCTTGGTTGATCAGCCTGATTTTTCATCTGATCGTGTTGACGTTGATGGCATTACTGCTGATCGGTGACGAGCAAGCTGATCCGTACATTACACTGTCGACGACGGTCAGCAAGGACGTACACATTGGCGGCGATACCCAGATGGTCGATCCAATGAATGAGCTGGCTTTCGACCTGCCGCTGCCGCGCGACATCGATGTGGACGATCAGGTGCAGTTAGAAGCGATCATCAAAGCGAATCAAGAGGCCAAGGCGTTGCGGGTGGACCCGGCAACAACCAGTCCCAACCTTCCCGATCTAAACCAAGTCAAACAACTGGTGGGCGGGAAGATGGGAATCAGTAGTGCGTTGGCGGCGCGGGACCCACGCATTCGAGTGGAAATGGTGAGACAAGAAGGCGGTACGACCTTGACGGAAGCTGCGGTCGCGCGGGGCTTGCGGTGGCTTTCCAAACATCAGAATGCCGACGGAAGCTGGAGCCTGGACCGCTTTAATCGCTCCTCCGGCTGTACCTGCTCGGCACCCGGCATTCACAGCAATTCGGCAGGTACCTCGTTGGCACTACTGCCGTTCTTGGGGGCCGGTCAAACGCACCTGGTTGGGCACTACCGCGAATCGGTCGCCCGCGGCCTGCGATGGCTCATCGCACACCAAAAGCAGAACGGCGACCTTCGCGCCGACTCAGCAGGAAATTCCGGGATGTACGCCCAGGGGCAATGTGCCATTGTGCTGTGCGAAACTTTCTTCATGACTGGCGACGAGGAATTGCGAGTGCCTGCACAACGTGCGATTGATTTCATCGTCGACGCCCAGCATGGGGCCGGAGGCTGGCGATATCAGCCGCGCCAAAAGGGTGACACCAGCGTGTTTGGCTGGCAACTAATGGCGCTGCAAAGCGCGCGCGCCGCCAACCTGACCGTGCCAGCTGAGACGCTTACCTTGGCTTCCCAATATCTTGACAGCGTGCAGTCGAGCGATGGTGCCCTGTATGCCTATCAGGGCAGTCGCGGCCCGGATCATGTGATGACCGCTGAAGCGCTTCTCTGTCGCATGTATCTGGGCTGGACGACAAGTGACCCCGGTCTTCAGCGCGGGATGGACTATCTGGCGAACGACCATCTGCCCGAAGATGTTGCTGCAAACATCTACTACTGGTACTACGCGACGCAAGCACTGCACCACGTCGGTGGCAGCAAGTGGGAACGCTGGAATCGGCAGATGCGGTCGATTCTGGTCAAGAAGCAGAAGAAACGAGGTCACGAGGCCGGCAGTTGGGATCCCCAACATAGTCATGATCGCGGTGGTGGTCGGCTCTACGCAACGGCGCTCGCCACCTGCACTCTGGAAGTCTACTACCGCCATCTGCCGATCTTTCGACAGATCGAACTCGAGTAAGCGATCGCCTCGATTCCAGCCGGAGGGGCGTTTTCTTTGGCGACGAGCGATCTCGCCTGCCGAAGCAATCAATGCCCACCGATTCTTTCACAGGTAATGGACACTTTGACCATGTGCTTACGCTTGCTTGGCTGGTCTGGCCTACTACTTCTTGCCTCGGCGCCTTTTGGTTGCGCGCAGTATGCCACGATTCGGCAGCAGCGGCCTGCAATGGTAAACACTCCGATCCGCCAACTTGCGGTCATGGAATTGCAACCGCAACGCGCCGAAGGCCGTCAAGCCGTGGCAGCGTTGTGGGCGGAATTACGTAACCGTTCACGGTAAAGAATTGGTACATCGTTAGTTTAGCAAAATTGCTACTGTTCGCGGATGGACAGTAGGGACAGGATCATTGACGAGCTACG
>NYXM01000136.1 GCA_002685655.1 Planctomycetaceae bacterium | reverse complement strand
CTGTACGTAGCGAGTGCAAACAATGATAAAGTGCTCCGCTACAACGCTCGTGATGGCACCTTTCTTGGTGAGTTTGTCCCTGCCCACATTGAACAACTTCATCGCCCATCGGATCTCATGCTTCGTGGAGATGGTTTCCTTTATGTCACATCCGACTCAGGCCAAATTCTGCGGTTCGACGTCGAAAGCGGCCAATTCCACGACATCTTCATTGACCACGTCCCGAGACCACGTGGTCCGATCATTGGACCCGACGGAAGATTCTACGTGTGCAACTATCTGGACCATTGCGTGCTCCGCTTCGATGCGACTAGCGGCGCAATGATCGATACATTCATCAACGCCGAACATGAACTGCTGAAGAGTCCAGCGGCATTGGCGTTCGGGCCCGATGGACATCTCTACGTCGGATGCGATTTGACCAGTTGTGTTCTCAAGTTTGATGGCAGCTCTGGTGAGTTCACCGGAGTCTTTGTGCAGCCCAACAGCCGAGGTCTTCATGGGGTCGCGGACATTGCGTTTCGTGACGATGGACTGCTGTACGTGTGCTCCCGTCAGTCCAGTGAAATCCTTCGATACGGCAGTCGTACGGGCGAGTTCGTCGATGTCTTTGTTTCCACCAAGTCCAGCATATCCACGGCGTCCGAACTGTTCATGCTTTCGATCACGCTCTCTTATCTCGGAGAGAAGGAACAGGCGAAGAGACGTTATAAGCAGGCTGTCGAACAGATACCCGAAGAGATGAGAAGCAATCCGCAACTAGAGAAGCTGCGCCGCAAGGCGCGCGCTTTGATAGAAGTCGGCGAACGTTGAGGCAAACATTTGAGAGAGCAGCATGAGAAAACATGAGCCTGCCGGATTCACTCTGGTCGAACTGCTGGTTGTGATTGCTATCATCGGCATCCTGGTGGCGCTGTTGTTGCCGGCCGTGCAGGCGGCACGGGAAGCTGCCAGGCGCGTTCAGTGCAGCAATAACGTGAGACAAGTCGGACTGGCGCTGCACAATTACCACGACACTTATCGGACTTTGCCTTTTGGCATGGCCGGCGGCTGGGGACTTGGGTGGCACACTTACATCCTTCCGTACGTCGAACAGACGTCGCTTTACGACACGATTCCCTGGACGGGCTCTGGTTGGTGGGGCGGGTCAGACGCCGACAGTGTGGCTCTCAAGCAACTGGCTTGCACTCCGATCTCGAGCTACAAATGTCCCACAGACCCTGGCCCTATCCGTGACTCCCGCACGATAAACGGGGTGGCAGGTCGAGCTGTTGGCAGCTACCTTGGCAACGCGGGAGGCAACCTTACGACCGACTTTCCAAGGCCCGGCAATGACGCGAGGAATGCCAATGGCGTCCTGTTGCTCGCTGACTTTCGCCCAGGACAAGCGACGCAGAACCCGATTCGCTTCGCTGCGATAATCGATGGCTTGTCGAACACGCTTCTCGTTGGGGAATCTCCTCGGGGTGGGTCCACGCGCCAACCGTGTCGTACCTGCGACCGCTTCTACCATTATCACCCGGAATGTGACGAGGGCAGGCTACACGATTACTCCGAGTGTCTGGGCTCGACCTATTATCCGATCAACTACACTTTTTCGCCAGATCGGTCATTTCTGGCATGGCCAGATTGGACGATTGGAAAGGAGCTCGCCTTTGGGAGCTACCATTCGGGCGGCTGCGTCGTATCGCTTGCTGACGCGTCGACCCGTTTCGTCGCAGAAACTGTGGACATCAACGTTTGGCGAGCGGCGGGATCGCGCGATGGAGCGGAAGTGATGGGTGACTGGTAGACAAATCTGCCTTGCTCAGATTGTTGGAAGATTGCTGGAAGGGGTCGGGAGTCTTTTTCGGATGACGGCGTACGAGTGTTGGGGCGAGCTTTGGCCGAAAAAGACTCCCGACCCCTTTGATCGCACGCGAAACAATCAAGCTGACCCACTACCGAATTATGTTTATCCAGGCGTCGACATATATAGAGTTGAGTCAAGTCTGTCCTAGCCGGATCTGGCTCCGGCTGACACTGACACAGATGACGAAATAACTGCCGTATAGTCGTTGTTCGCTCCGCGAACATTACGCGTTGTTCGCGAACAACGACAAAGATCAGCCAGGGCCTTTCAACTCCCCACTCCCTCGAGATTCGCCTCGGCGCGAGCGTAGATTTCGCGTACCATCATTCGCTCAAAGTCCTGTTCCGCACACTCGCGAATTGCTGCTTCCGGCAATCGATCCTTCCTGCTTGACGTAACGGTTGTCATCCCAACATCTCGTGGGTGGCCAAAAAAGATCAAGAATTCATGCGAATCTCTGAAACGCTTGTTTTCATTCTGGGTTACATTGAGAGTTGGAACGAGCCGACGCCACCCAACACAATCGCCCTCGGACGATGAAACTCCAGGGAACTCTCAAAAGCGCGGCGTTTTCAAGAGTTTTGGTGGTTCACCGGTTTCAGTCTGACGAGGCTTAACATGCAGCAAATGGAAGAAGTCTGGAAGCAACTGGAGGGGGCAGTCACCAATGGTCAAAACGTATCGGCGCTGAGTCTCTGCACGTACCTCACCCTGTCCGCCACACTCGCGCTCTACATCAGGTGGCTCTATCAGAAGTGCAGTGCCTCGTCATCGGACACGGAATCGATATCACGGGTGTTCCCGCTGTTGGCGCTGGTCACAACAGGTGTGATCGCCGTCGTGAAATCGTCATTGGCGTTGTCGCTGGGGCTTGTCGGTGCGTTGTCCATCGTACGCTTCCGGGCGGCGATCAAGGATCCGGAGGAATTGGTCTATCTGTTCCTTTGCATCGGCATCGGATTGGCCTTGGGAGCCGAGCAGCCGTTGTTGGCAATCGCATTGGTCTGCGTGGCGACGGTTTTCGTCGTAGGAATGCACTTCGCAAGTCGCAGCCAGCGTCAACATCGCCTGCTGCTGACAATTACCGGAAACGCGGAGCTGCACTTCTCGGATGGTGAAGCGAGTGTCATGTCCGCAGTTGAGACGGTTGCGGGTAGGTATACGCTCCAGCGATTCGATATTGAGAATGGCAGAGGCCAGGTGCGAATCGTTTTGGGTGACTCGAGTCCAGAAAAAACCGCCGAGTTGATTGCGAGACTTCGTGAGCGTCTACCCGATTGCGACCTGTCTTACGTCAACTTGAATTCAACCTTGTGAAAGACGATCCGTTGTGATTGCGTCCACTGACAACGCCATCGCCAAACCGTTCGAGTTGATCGACCTGGGGACGTCGCGCAGTGACTTGACGAGCCGGCGGGAGATTAAGTATGCCTTTCCGCAGATGGACGTGGGAAAACTCCGACGACTGCTGGAGACGAATTGTCGACGCCTGATCCACAACAACTCCGTGTCAGTGGTACGCAGCATCTATTTCGACGACGTGCGATTGTCGGCGTGTCGGGCGAATCTCGACGGACTGAGAAGTCGCCGCAAGTTGCGGCTACGTTGGTACGATTCGCTGAAGCCGGGAACGGACTTCTTCTTCGAGATCAAATGGCGTGACAATCGAATCACCGGAAAGCACCGACTACAGATTCGCGCGGCCGACGCGCTGGAAAACATCACGTACTCACAGATTCGACACAACCTGGAAGCGATGATACCGGATTATCTGATCCGCGACTTAACGACCAACAGCGAACCGATCGTGATCGTCCAATACAACCGTGAACATTTCACGTCCGACGATGGATTGCGAATGACGTTGGACTACGATCTCACCTACTATGACCAGACGGGTCGGCAGATGATTTCGACGTCGTTTCCTAGACGACTCGAGGGACTAGTCGTCCTGGAAGGAAAGACACCGATTGGCCGCGAAGCCGAATTGCGGCGATGGCTTCATCCGTTTTCGCCGCGCGTTGGCCGCTGCTCGAAATACGTCTATGGATGTTGCCAACTGGGGCTGATCCATGCATCAGAGCTATAATATGGTTTATCAAATGATCCGAGTGCACCGGCGTTCGGATGAAATGAAATACAATTGCAACCAGACGCAAAAACCCAAGGCTGGCAGCTACGGCTCAGTAGCAGTCAGTACCAAATAAGCACCCCTGGAGAATCTTCAATGCGTCGCATTGCAGTCGGTCTATTTGTGCTCATGGCTACTGGAGCCTTGTTATTTCTTGTCCCGCAGATCCGCTCGCAGTCTCCTGAACGCCGAGCAGGACAGGCGCCGGGTGGGACGCGCGGCGGCGCACCTCGCCCCCCGCGTGGTGGCGGCCTGGGCGGTGGTTTTGGCCCCCCTCCCCCTCCCGTGCTTTCGGCCATCGACACGAATAAAGATGGAGAAATCTCTGCCGAAGAGCTGAAGAAGGCTGCCACGGCACTCAAGACACTGGACAAGAACAAGGACGGCCAAATTGCGGATGCGGAACTGAGGCCTGACTTCGGCGCCGGCGGTTTTCCACCGCCCGGAGGTGGCCGAGGTGGCCCTGGCGGCTTTGATTTTTTTGGCGGCGGTGGGGCGACGGAGCGCGTGGCTCCAGAGAAAATCAAGTTCGAGGATGGTGTGGCGTCGATTCCCGATCATGCAACCTTCCAAAAACTCTCCTATAAGGGCGAGGAGGTCATGATCGACACGTTTCTGTCGGGGCTCGAGTTCGTCAAGTTCACACTGGATAAGGCGGCCACCGACGAACAACAGCTATACTTCATCAACACGAATACTCACCGGGCTCATATGATGTTCGGTCGCGTTGCCGGCCTTCCCCGAGGACGTGGCGGTGACCAGATGAAGGGCGTGCTTGTGTATCGCCCTATGCTCAAGTCACCCAGCGGAACACCGGGGCTTTTCACTTTCGAGTTCGAGCCGTTTGATGCCTACTCATTCAACATGGTAAAGACGTGCCAGAATGCGCTCATCGAGAAGATGCCGATCCTGAAAGGCAGTGTCGGTTATTACCCGCGTGGAGAAAGGGCGATCTGGCAGTGCGAAGAAGACCAAGATCTCTATGGCCGCTCAGACATTACGATCTATCGTGACGAAGATCTTAGCGCGACCGACGTTGCCTACTTGCCACTGAACCCTGGAAAATCGTTCGGACGTCTACGGCTGATGGAAATCGACCAACGCCCTAGTCCGCGCGACGTGGTGCTCTACAACTCGTTGCCGAACGAAATGCCGCGAGTTGCAGGAATCATCACTGCAGTGCGGCAGACGCCACTTTCACACGTCAATCTTCGTGCCGTCCAGGACAGAATCCCCAATGCGTTCATCACCGGGGCTGCCGAAAATGAGGCGGTCAAACCGCTGATCGGAAAGTACGTCTCGTACAATGTAACCGCGGATGGCTATTCCATCCGAGAAGCAACACTGGATGAAGTCGAAGCCCACTTTGCCGATCTTCGACCAGCCGAGAAACAGACCCCCACGCGTGACCTGTCCGTCACACAGATCCGACCTCTGGACAGAACCACATTTGAAGATTCGGCTAGCGTCGGAGTGAAGGCGGCCAACCTGGCGACCCTGCGGACGTTTGGATTCCCCGGGGGAACCGTGCCCAATGGCTTTGCCGTGCCCTTCCACTTCTACGACGAATTCATGAAGTACAACGGCTTCTACGAATACGTCGCCGAACTGCTGAAGAACACGGAATTCCAACAAGATCAAAATATCCAGGTAGCGCAGCTGAAAAAGCTCAGGTCGCTGATCAAGACGGGCAAAATGTCTGACAAGATGATGAACATTCTGGAGACGCTACATAAGTCGTTCCCGGAAGGCACGTCGATCCGCTGCCGCAGTAGCACCAACAACGAAGATCTGCCCGGCTTCAGCGGCGCTGGGCTTTACGATTCGTATACACACCATCCTGACGAAGGACATCTTTCGAAGTCGATTAAGCAAGTTTACGCCAGTCTGTGGAGCTTCCGTGCCTTCGAGGAACGTGAGTTCTATCGTGTGGATCATTTTGCCACGGCAATGGGCGTGCTTGTGCATCCGAATTTCAAAGGCGAACTAGCCAACGGGGTGGCCGTGACAGATGACATCCTTTATCAGTCCGAAGGCAACTACTATCTCAACACTCAGGTCGGTGAAGACCTTGTTACGAATCCTGACGGTGCATCGATTCCAGAAGAGGTCTTGTTGGACTGGTGGGAGAGCAGCAAAGATCAGGTAATGCGGGCGTCCAATCGTACTACCAATGGTAAACAGCTTCTCTCGGCTGATGATGTCGAACAGTTGCGCAAACATCTAGGCACGATCCACGCGAAGTTCTCTCGCTTGTACGGCGTATCGCTGGATGACGAGCGTTTCGCGATGGAAATCGAATTCAAAATCACCAAAGGCGGTAAACTTGTCATCAAGCAAGCTCGTCCATGGGTTTATGCACAAACAAGATAGACGCCGGATACAATCGAGGAACTGCCAACATGAACAAGATCGTTCTCAGCATCACCGTCGTGCTCTTCGTCGCGGTGACTGTCGTCGCCCAGCGCCCTGAAGACCGTCCACCTCCCTTCGGCGGTCCTCCTGGTGGATTTCCGATGCCGCGCGGCTTCCATCTCATGACAGCACTCGATGCAGACAGGGATGGAAAGATCTCATCCAAAGAGATCGACAACGCAGTTGCCGCCTTGCAGAAACTTGACAAGGACAAGGACGGAAGACTTTCGGCTACAGAGATCGGCTGGCCCCCACCCGGTGGTTTTCCTGGCTTTGGTCGGGGCGGCGGGGGCGGTCGAGGTGGTTTCCCTGGCTTCGGTGGCGGGGGCGGTCGAGGTGGTTTCCCTGGCTTCGGTGGACGTGGCGGACCGCCCGGAGGTGATCGCCCGCAACGTCCTGAAACAGAAGCCAGAGAGACAGATCGCACGAACACGCGACAATCAAGCAACAGTTCCAGAGAGACACGATTCTTTTCCGTCGCTCAGTTGAAGAGCCTTGATCGCAACGTCGATGGGAAGATCACCAAGGACGAGATTCCGAAGGGCCTTCAAGAGCGAATTCTGAGTCGTGTTGATACGAACAAAGATGGCGTCATTGATTTGGACGAACTTGCGAAACTCGGTAAATCACAAGACAGCAAGAAGTAGCTGAATCGTCCGCTGCGACAGGACGGAGACTGCGAGCCTAGATGCTTGTAACAGGTTCTTCCTTATGGTTCACAGCTGGTGCCGCGTGCGATAGCGGAGGCGTGTCAAAATCCTTTTGACGGGTCCCCCAGTTCGCCGGCTGCGTACTGGCGGAAAGCCGTTTTCACATCTGAGCGGCTCAGCACGGCGAGCGACCACAAGCCCA
Source organism: Planctomycetaceae bacterium (assembly GCA_002685655.1). Next base: position 3,508 of record NYXM01000136.1, on the reverse strand, counting down.
CGGGCAGCCCGAGGATGAATCCAACGTGACAAGGCAGTATTGCGACTACCGAGACGATTAGCGCTAGCCAGAACAGTTCTAGCCGCATCATTTTCCAGCCACCGAGGATCAGCGCCCCGCTAAGCGGCAGCCCCACCAACAAGGGCACGAGCGCTGCCAATGCAAAACCGTAACGTACGTCCTGCGCCAGCAGCATGGTCCCTTGGGTCATGGGCCAGGTCGCCATCGCCGGAGCGGGATGTGTGGTTTCACGGGGTGTTGGTATTAACCCAATCGCCAGGACCAGCGGCAGCAGGTTGAGCAGGCCGACAAGCATCAGCCCGGCCGCTGGCCCGCGAACCATGCTCTGAATCCGCAAACGGTCATTCTCCGACAACGCATCCTCACCTGCAGCCTGCGGCTTTCGCGGGGGTGGCGGGGGTGACGGTTCGCTCGAGTCGCTCCGTTTGCGGGCGAAAGCGGCCTTGACTTCGGTGCGATTGAGGACGATCAGCGACCAGATCCCGATCGGCAGCCCGACGACACAGCCCACGGTTCCGGGTAGCAATGCGACGATACTGGCCGTCATCGGGAGGCCGTACATTTCGAGCTTTCGCATTTTCAGACCACCGATGACCATCAGCACGCCAAGTGGCAAACTGAGACCGAACATCACCAAGATAATAGCGATCTCGGCGAGGCCAGGCACCCCAATTCCTGTTGTGCCGACGACGAACAATTGTAATGCCAGCCACAACACGGCCAGTCCAAGCGACAGGAGGTTTAGAATCCCAACAACAAACAGCCCAATCGACGGGCCTCGCACCTGGCGACACGCGTCTTCGAAATCGGCATCATCAAGCGGAGGCTTGAACGTTGCACGTTGCTCCGTGACATAATCTGCCGCGACGGATGCGTGGACCACGTTCAGCGACTCGATATCGGTCTTGACCTGGCTGGCCTGTTGATAGCGGCGATCCGGTTCGCGTGCGAGGGTCTTCAAAACGACGCCGTCAAGTTGGGCGTCGACGCGAGATTTATGCGAAGGCGGATCGAAGCGGCCCAGTGGTAACTCGCCAGTCAGCATTTCGTAAAAGACGACACCTAGCGAGTAGATGTCGGCTCGATGGTCGACCTGGTGCGAGCCTTCCATCTGTTCCGGCGCCATGTAGCGCGGTGTGCCCATCACTTGATGCGTGCCGGTCAAGGTGAAATCTTCCACCGAGCCGCCCGCCAGCTTGGCCAGCCCGAAGTCGGCAATCTTCACACGGCCTTTTCTGTCGAGCAGGATGTTTTCCGGCTTAATGTCGCGATGGACAATGCCCTCGTCATGAGCAAATTGCAGGGCCTCGCAAATCTGCGGAACAACGGCAAACGCCTGCTCCGGCCGGAGCTGCTGCCCTTCGAGCAACTGTCGCAGGTTGGCGCCGTCGACGTATTCCATGATGAAGTAGTACAGCTCGCCCGCTTCGCCAAAGTCGTGCACTGCCACAATGTGGGGATGGTTCAACCTCGCCAGTGTGCGAGCCTCACGATTGAACCGTTCGGCAAACGCTGGATCGTTGGCCGATTCAGGCTTGATGATTTTTAACGCGACAAGCCGGTCGAGCTTTGTCTGCCTGGCCTTGTACACGGCTCCCATCCCGCCATGACCGAGCAATTCCTCGATCTCAAGTTGTGGGAAATGCGGGGCAAGTTCTGCCGGCTCCGGTGGCACGAAGCTCCCAGATTTTGGATGAGCGGCCGCGGTAAACGCATCGCCTCTGGACGGCTCTGGGAATCCTTCCTGGCTTGCCAGCCCCACCCCCATCAGGCACTTTGGGCACAAACCTTCCGCATCTCCCCTCGGCAATTCGGCTCCACATTCGGGACAGCGGTTTGGCTGGCTCATCAGTTCGTGCTCCGCGCGGGTGTCAAACTCTCGGCCCTATTATTTCACTTCAGGAAATTCTCCAGATGATTACAATCGATTTCCATTTTTGTTGACCCCAGGACTTTTCGCTCATCCGCCGCGGGACATCCCTCAGCCGCTGATGGCTATTCAGTCTGCCACCGCTGGACGTTTCTCAGCCACCGAGGACCTCAAACAGACTACGTATCTCGTCATCGACTTCCTTTGGCTCTTCCACAGTCTGGGCAATTTCATAGCGAAGAAGATCGCGATACCGTGCTCGTAACCGATGGGCGGCCACCTTCACGGCGCCTTCACTGATACCCAACGCGTCGGCGGCTGCCCCATAGGCCTCCGTCCCTTTCGAACCGGAAATGAACTGTTTCAGTTGCTCGAAGTGCAGAACTTTATTCTTGTTGACGAACTCCTCCCTGAGCCGCTCCATGACGCGTGCCAACAGCGCGAGCGCCCACTGCCGCTCGTACAGCCGTTCGGCGGTTAGCGAATCGACCGCCTCGACGACATACTTGGATTCTCCCGACTCGAAATCGAGGGACAGTGGAATCTGGCCACCGCCACGTTTCGCCGCACGGGCCTTGTGCCACTGATTCACTAGAAAACGCTTACAAGCGGTCAGCAGAAATGCTCGAAACCGTCCGCGACTTGGATCAGCGAGCCCGATCGAGTCCTTCTCCAGCAACCGTGCGAAAAACTCTTGTGTCAGGTCTTGAGCTTCATGAACGTCAGAGACGCGACGCCGCACGTAGGCGTAGACTGGATACCAATACGCTTGGCAAAGTTCAGCCAACGCTTGTTGCGAGCCAGAGTCTTCACGCTCTCCCGCCGCGAGAACCAGGCTCCAGTGAGTTGTGGCGAACTGCGAAACACTCTGTCGATCGGGTTCTTCTTGTTGTCCGCTGGAAACCATTACCCAGCATTGTATGGGACGCGACAGGCGTTGGGCAGCTTGGCTGCCTGCGGTGGAGGGAAACGTTAGACCCCTTTACGGCTGGATGCGAACGGGCGCTACTGGGAAGCAATGATTCGCGTGCATTGGCGTTCATTCGCGGTTCCTCATGGCACTCTCTCCGCCGAAGCGACGTGTCGGAAATGTCTCAGGCCATTGCCGTCTCCGATTTCACAGCCGCCAACACAACAGTCACGTTGTCTTTTCCACCATTTGCGAGCGCTTGCTTGACAAGTGCGTCACATGCTGACTGTGATGTCGTGTGCCGGCGGAGCTCTGCGGCAATCTCTTGATCCGACACCATGTCAGTCAGGCCATCGGTACAGAGCAATAGTTGGTCATCAGAGGTGAGTTCCAGAGCATGAATCGAAGCGCTGGCCGTGTCGTTCCCACCACCGAAGCTGTTGAGCAGAATGTGGCGAAACTTTGCGACGCTGGCCGGTTCAATGCCTGAATCAATCAGGGATTGTGCCATTGTCTCGTCGCGTGTGATCTGACGGAGCGACCCATCACGAAACAGATAAGCTCGGGAGTCTCCGAGATGGACGACGACGACGCTCTGTCCCAGCAGGTGCGCCGACGTCCAAGTTGTGCCCATGTTTTCCTTCGACGGATCGGATCTGCCTTGCTCCTGGAGTGCGGCATGAATGCGTTGCACATATGCCTCTACT
>NYXM01000135.1 GCA_002685655.1 Planctomycetaceae bacterium | reverse complement strand
TCATGACCCGTGATCGGGAGAACAACGTCTGGCTCAGCTACGACACCGCCGATATTCGAAGCCGGGTTCTCAACACGCACGACGCCGACGCTTCTTATTCGGCTGGCTTCGAGACCCGCTTTGGACGCTTTTTCGGATGTGGCTCAACTGCCCTTGAATTCGTCTACTGGGGGATTTATCCTGGCTCCGAAGAAGCTAACGCTTGGGGCGCCAACGCAGTAGTAGGTTTGGACACGATCTTGCATTTCGACGGGATCAGCTATGATCCAGGTGGCGGTCCACAGCTGGCTAGCACTGCGTTCTTTCTAGCCGAGCGTCACCGACTGCGGAGAAACTACGATCTCCACAATATCGAATTGAATCTGTTCGAATCGAATTACACCCAGCTGTGTGGTTGCAGCAACGTCAAACTCGCCTGGGCGGCTGGTCTTCGATATGTCAGCTTCGATGAGAGCTTCCTGTATTCTACGGACCCCATCGATATCAGTTTTACCGGGGCTCTAGAAGAACTGCACTATGGAATCGAAGCCGAGAATGACCTGCTTGGTTTTCAGGTCGGAGGGCGCGTCGATGTTTGCTTTAAACCCTGTCTCACGTCATATGTCGACACGAAGGTGGGCATTTTTGTAAATCGCAGCAGCCAGCATTCGCGAATCTTTGGCACCAATGGGCTGGCCGAAGTGTCCGATGTCGTGAGTCCCTATTTTGGAACACCGTTGGACATCCGGGCGGAGAAGAAGGACGCGGCATTCGTAGCCGAGTTTAGAACCGGACTTGATTATCAGTTTACTCCCTGCTGGAGCGCCACGATCGGATATCGAGTGGTTGCGTTGACCGGAGTCGCGTTGTCGACGAACCAGATACCAGTTGACTACATCTCCGCGATCGATAGCCTGCGTACGGTGAATACCAACGGTAGCCTGATCGCGCACGGGGCTTATGCTGGTCTGGAATATAACTACTAACGTTCTGTCTCGATTCGACCGGTTCTCAGCAAAGGGTGGTTGGCGTCTAGCGCAGCGAATCCCCAGAGAGCAGCCGCACAAAAAACGGCCAAACGATCTGTGGATGATCGTCTGGCCGTAGGTGGTTTGAATTGGCGAGTGTCCCCTCCCTTTGAGTTCGACTAGCCTTCGACAGATGTCGTTTCTGTCGTCGTGGGAACGGCATTTTCTTCAGCGGCTGCCTCCAAAGAAACAGCATCTGCGTTCGTTTCCGACGAATCCACCGTCGTGACGGCAGCATTCTCCGCCACGGGCGTCTCGATTGTGTCCGCAGTTCCCTCAGTCGCCGCATCACCATCGGTCGATTGGTTTTCGACAACAGGCTTGGCCACGGTCACTGAGAAATCCGTCAACGGCTTGAGGCCGTCGATCTCGGCATTGGCGAACAGCCGATCCTGGGGCGAAGCATCGATGCAAGGCCAGATCTCACGATCAGATTGTGGGACCGACGCACGCCAGATTGCCAACACTTCGTTGACGTCTACATGAGGGTTACCTCGTTCGTTGCCGGGCTGCCTGCCTTGTTTCGGCGACACGGGAATCCACAGCATGTCAATCCGTGAACTGTCGCGGTAGTAGTAGCCACCGACAATATCACCTGCGTCACTCAACTCAAGCATATAATGAAAGTACTTGATGCGTTTCAAACGTGGACTCTGCTGGTACTCGCCGTTGGAACTGTTGGCATAGGCAGCGTTCATTTTGACTTCGACCTGATTCGATCCGCGCTTGGCAAAAGTCGTCGAATAGGCATAGATCGGGTAGTTCCATTTTTCTTTGCCGGGATCGGCTTCCATCCCGATGGGGTGTTTTCCACGGCCCAACCAGTTTGTCAGCAGGGCATGGAACGTCCCGGCGTTGATGTACGATCCGTCGCCATCGAGCATCTGCGTGTCGTTGTAGGTATAGATTTCGGCCAGCAGCGCTTTGATGTCGGCTGGTGTAAAGACGACTCCGTTGCGTTTCACACTCTGCTTTGGCTCGGCGTGTCGGATCGCGGCCGCTGCCCAGCCGTTACGATGTCCATGCCAATGCGGCGTGCTCATCCTTCTCACTGCAAACAGGCCGAACAATCCTCTGCGGGTGGACTCAGGCTCCTGAAATGCGGTTGTATCCCAGCGCTCAAAGGCCGCGGCACGGCCGCTCCTTCCATTGAAGGCCCAGTCGTATTTTGACAAGGCATTGACTGTTCCACCCGCCGTATCGGGGTAAATGTGTCCCGAATAGGGAATGCGTGATTCGACGACTTTGCTCTTGGTTGGCAAGTCGTCAAACTTCCAGACCATTTCGTTGCCCCACCATTTTTGAAAAATCTGATTCTGCTTCTCGATCTTCTGCTCGCCAATGTCACTGCCGACGCTGTTCGCAGCAAGAATGGCAACAAAAACTAAAGACGTCCCCATGGTAGAAATCCCTTCAAAAATCGCCGGATCTGTTAAAACAAGGTGAGGAGATGAAATACGTTAGCACGCAGGTATAAGGGAGTCAATTAGAATGGGAAGATGACGTAGCCCACGTAATACAACCGTCACAGTCTCGTTCCAAACTCACTGCGGGCGTGTCTTTTTGATTAGGTTATGCGATGGTGCACATGAGATTTCCAACGGAGACGAAGATGCATCGGCACATAAGAGCTCGAGTTTTTCAATTGGCAAGTTCGACCGTATTGGTTCTGTCGTTCGTCGGAGCAAGTTCTGGGCAGGAATCGCAGCACGGCTCGCGGACAAGTCGTGATTTGGCAACGTTGGAAGACCAGGTCTTTTCCGAAATCAACTTATTGCGTTCCGACCCTAACGATTATGCCGAGCGTTTCATCGCGCCACTTAAGGAGCGGCTGGTCCGTTTGCCAAGAAACGCCGATCAACCATTTCTGCAATTTCGGGCGTTTCTCATTGGTGGCACAAAGATCGACTACCTAACGCTTGACGAAGGCGGTACCGAAGAGACCGCCCGCGCGATCTTGGACGAGGCCATCGAGGCGTTGCGAGCGGCTCCCAAACTGGCTCGTTTGCAGCGCAATGACGTCCTCGACCGCTCGGCGAGATTCTATTCACATGACTTTCTCGTCGGCGGCAAGCGGCGCGATCCCCACGTCGACAGTCTGGGACGAAAAGCCGGCGCCCGCATCGGCAGTTTTGGGGGATCACGATCTTCAATTGCCGACTGGCAACGATTTGTCAATCAATTGCCGGACAATGGGACTGACGTTGCTCGGGTGTTTAAGAAAGAAGGGCGGTATTATTGGGTCGCCTATTCAGGAAGCAACGCTTACCGCTACTGGTCCGTGCCCGATGATGTGGGTGAGTTTGTTGCCCAACACGGTGAGGAAGCAACATTGGCACGTTTGAAAGAACCGGGTTACGAGTGTTCGATCACAGTCGATCGGAAGACGAAGACGTTGCACCATGGCGACGCCCAAGTACGGTACCCGTTCTTGCTGCCGATCCATGGTGAAAACGTGACCTGGGGTAATTGGTCGCAATCCGTGGCGGCCCGAGGGATGATCTGTTGGTGGCTACTCGACCCTGGCATTCAGGAACGTGGACACCGAAAGATGTTGTTGGATCCCGACTACAAGGTTGCTGGCGTCGGTTGTGCCCGATCGCGCAGTGTTGGTTGGGTGACCACGCTCGATGCGTGCGCCGAAGAGCTCGTAGAATTTCCAGCAGAGTAACATCATGCAGCCTGTAGAGCTGACACCTCTCCCAGCGGGTGAGTGCATCGGCACGCGCTCTATTGGAATTGTAAGTAGCCGAATCCGGCGGGATCTGGCTCCGTCGCCGCCGGTTTGGTCCAAGACTGAAAACCGATGCCTGGCACTGTGCGTTGAATACCCACCGCCCACGTCGCGGCTCGAGGCAGCGGGCTGGAATGCAACGCAGCGAGCGGAATCGCGGCCTCAACGACCCACTCATTGCGATCCGACCGAGCCGCCACAAACCACTGGGGATCCCAGGTGGTATCGCCCCAACACGCATCGCTGACCCAGCCGCGATGGTCGATCGTCAAGCGGTAATAGGTGGCAAAATCTCGGTCGATATCGATTAGAACATCAATCCGATCGTGATGTGACAAGTCCGGATCGCGCGGCCGGGGCTGAGTCTCGACTTCATATTCCACCCCCGAGGGAATGGTACAACGCGCCGCGACGTACAGAAACTCGTTGTCGTGTGCCAACATGACTTCGGTTGGCCAGTCTTCGTCGTCTTTCAAACGGCTGCGAATTGGCACGGTCTGTCTGTCCTGCCAGACGCCATCGTCCAACGTGCCATCGAGCTTTGGCTTGCTGGCTGTGTTTTCGCACTTCAGCAGGGTCTTGGGTGGCAGGCCTTTGCCATCGGCAAGCCACAATTCGCCGCGTGCACACTGCGACCACATATCCACCCGATGGCTACGAACGAGTCCAGCGAACAGATGGTTGGCTTCGCGAAGTTGCCTGCTTTCGCGATGTGCCGAGGCAATCGCGAACTGAATCGACGGTTCGGCAAATAGCGTGGGGCGTGATTGTCGAACCTGTTTTGCCAATGCAAAAACGTTGGCCGCCCGCTGACTCACCAATCCCGCTGAACCACTTGCGGTCTGTCGACTGGCGAGTTGAAAAACCGAACGGTCGGTGGGATTCGCGTTGTCGAAACGCCCCTTCGACGGCTGCAAGTCGACTCCACCGCCTGACAACACCGGCACGGCATTTCTGGTTTGTCGATTCCGATCGGTTTCACGATTGGCTATTTCGCCACTGGCATGATACTGAATCAGCCAAACCAGCGCCGATTCGGTCAACGCGTGATCCGGGTGATTCGTCACCAAGGACCGCATGACGTCAGCGGCTAGATCATGATGGCCTCCGGCCAGATAGCTCTGCGACAATTCGTAGAGCGTCATGCAGGCGGCGTTTGAATCGAGCCCGCGTGTGAGGTCGTCGAGTTGCGCCAACCAACTGATTCCAGCAGTCGGATCTTGACGATTTCGCGCCAAGAGTTGATCCACGGTACGGCGTCGCCGCGCGGCATTGGTCAGCGATTCGAGGTCTTCGTTTGAGCGGTTTGTTGCGTGGCGTCGTGAGACACCCGGCTCGATCATTAACCCGCTGAAGAAGTCACGCGTGCCGGCTTTATTCGATGTTTCATTGATCAGCAGTTCAAAGCCCAATCGCGTAGGACTTGGTTGCCAACGATCAAAAACCAACCCTCGTGTCCGGGCGGCCTGATCGGCCAACGAACTTCCCAGGCGTGTCGCCAGCCGAGATGTCTGCAATGTCACCGTGCCGGTTTGATCTCCCGGCAACACGCCAAAGACCTTCTTGACTTTCCAGGGCACCAACTGGGCAACCGCCAGCTGGTCGGGAAAGGCTTCGGGGTCTGCCGCGCGACGCACGGCCGCGAGCACGATTTGGTTGATGACATGCGCCAGTGGGTCTTGCATGTCCGGGCTGGCATTCTCGGTGACAATCACGTCGGGTTGCCATTGACGAATTTTGCGGACGACGAGTTCTTCCATCCGCGCGATGCCCTGGTTGTCGTTGACGATATTCCAGCCCGCAATGATGGCCTCGGCAGGCATCTTCAATCCACGCTGACGCAGTGGAAACTGCCACGACGCCTCGCTGAAACTGCCCCCAAGCTCCGACACGGCTGCCTGGCTGCGCTCTGCGGCCGACGACTCCTTATTTTGGGAGACTTCAATATCGCGACGACTCATGATCTCGACAGTGGCGAGATATCCTTCGTCACCGCTGAGCCGCGCCAACATCTCGAATGGAATGCGCTGGGGTTCACTGACCACGGCCAACAGTGCCGCTCGACGCGATTCGCCTCGCTGAGATCGCCATGTCCGACCGCCGTCTTGTGTGGCCAGTATCGTGCCCATCGCTCCGACCGCCCAGCCATGTTGGGCGTCGACAAACGACAATGCGGCCAGCGGCATACGCTGCCCGGTGTCGAACAGTTCCCATGATTGGCCAGCGTCGGCAGAATGCAGTACAGAAGTGCCCGGTGCGCCGGCGATCCAGATGTGCGCGTCAACGGTGGCAATGGTGCGAAAGTCGAATTGTCTGGCGACTCCCTCAGGCAGCGGGACACGTTGCCATGATGCGCCATGGTTGCCGGAACGCCACACACGGCCTCCGTCGCCGACCGACCATCCAACTCCTCCGATGAAGGTCACGTCCCGCATCGGCTTCCAATCGGACACCGGTTTTTGCGAACGCCGCATCATCCCCGCGGTCACGCCGGCGACGGCGCTGTCGCGCCCCACGACGATTCCCTGCCGGTCATCGAAAAAGTATGCACCCAACCAGTGGCCAATTCGCTCGGCCGGAACCGCGGACCAGCTTCGACCGCCATCGCGAGTGCGAAAAACGCCCGAACGATACATGGCCGATGAATTACCGACCACCCAGCCGTTTCGTTGGTCAAAGAAAGTCACGTGACGCAAACCGGGCAAGGTTGAGGTATTCAGACGTTTCCAACGTCGGCCTCCGTTGTCGGTGTACAACACGACAGCTGATGTCTTGTGTGTCAACGGATGAATCCATCCGCCAACGGCCCAGCCTTGGCTCTCGTCAATGAAGTGCACACTCTCCAGGCGACAATTCACTGGTGAATCCGTCAACTGCCAATGCCGCCCAGCGTCTTCCGTTTTCCAGATCGCGCCTCGATCGCCAACTGCCCAGCCCTGACCAACGCCGATGAATTGAACGTCCGTTAGTTCGGCATCTTCCAGCATCTCAGGTGACGAACTGAGTGGTTCGGCGTTGGCTGAATGTAGACCTGCAAGGGCGATAATCAGCACTACGCTAATTGTCCAACGCAGAACGAATAATCCCGACAAACGCATGGTGACGCCTCTCTAGACCTGTGGACCAGCGTGCGCACGTCGACGCGCACGTAGACAAAGCGTCGCGGAGTTTAGCGGAACCCCGTTCGGTAATCCAGATCGAAGCGAGAGACGATTGGGAGCGTCGACGATCTTCTAAGGGGTCGGTCCAAAACGCTCGCTGGCGGCTACGAACAGATCCAGGCCGTGAACATGGCCATCGTGAGCCCAACGCTGATGATTGCTAGCAGAAGGCCTGCTACCGCGCGCCACGCTGCCGAGTCTTCACTAAGCTGTGCGGCTCGAGCTTCCTCACTAAATGTACTGTCCCACACCGGCCGGTTTTCGTTGTTGGCTGTCATCGACGAAACTCTCTGCTGGCTATTGATGTCTATGAGAGGGGAGACGACCAGCATCCGAGCTAGGCATCCAAATGTCGGCCCCAACGATGTACGAGTAACCTAATCCAAATCGTGCCTGGCGCAAACCGACGTTACTCTGCCCAAACAGCAAACCCATACGGGCGTCGCAGAAGCTGGCGGCCCAGCCGCCCCACCAGAATTGCGGGCAAAATGTCCAAATCGCTTGCCAACGGTCGAGCATGTTCGGAAACCAGCGCCATCCGCGTTTGAGTCTTTGAACGGCATTGCCGCGTGGTAGAATTCGCAACGTTCAGAGGCCAATCGCCCGGGAAAAGAACTTTGCGAGAAGGCTTTGTTGTGTCTCAAAACCCCAATACCCTCACCCTATCCCTCTCCCGCAAACGGTAGAGGGGACTAATGGTGCCGCTTCGCGGCCAGTTGTTTTGGTTTTTGAGACAAAGCGCAGGAACTTGCGACACAGTTGGCGCCCTGGCGCAATTATCTTCTTGACAGCAAAATGGCCGCGCCCAACCACTCGGGACGTTTTGTGACAGTTGGACCAGACGACGCCGACATCGTCAGAGGCCTCCGCGCAGGAGACCGGGATGCTTGGGGTGCGCTCTGTCAGAAATATGGCGAGCGTCTGTGGCGATTTGTTGCGAGGTTGGTGGGAAGTGACGAAGACGTCGTTGCCGATGTGTTTCAAGAAACATTAATGGCCGTGGCCAAAAGCGGGCGAGCAATCCGTTCGGACACGACACTCTGGCCATGGCTCAGCCGGATCGGACACAACCAAGCGGCGCTCTCTTGGCGAAAACGGTATCGCGACAGACCGGCAGGAGATGGCGCGATGGATTCGCTGACCTCGGCGGACGGCGACCCAGTTGCGTCATTGACACGGATGGAGACTGTCGAATCCGTGCGTGCATTACTATCAGAGATGAACGCGGATCACGTCGCGCTGCTGACTGCAAAATACCTCGACGGTCTAACCGTCCCACAGATTCTGGATGTGTTCGGTGGCACGACCGAAAGTGTCCGATCCAGCCTCGCGCGGGCGCGGCGGGATTTTCGCGAACGATACGATCGACTTCGAGTCAAGCAATAAGGCATCGACTCTATTAGGCGACCCATCATGAACGGCGTTTCTCAAAACGAACATGACGAAGATGAACTCGTGGCAAAGTTGCTCCGACCGCTCGGCAATGATGCCGCGCCGCCTCGAACTGATGTGATTGATCGCGCGACACGAATTGCCGGTGAAGAGTTTTCCCGGGTGAAACCTCACCCTGCCCCGGCTCAACCGGAACGAGGAACAAGACACGTGGTCACCAAAGCAGCTTTGGCGTTGTCCGCCGTGGCGTTGAGCGTTGTCGTGTTGATTGTCAACACTGTGGGACCGGCTGACGGGAGCATGACACTCGGTTCCATCTTGAATAAACAAACCGGCACGGCGGAGACGCTTCAATTACGAGTGATCAACGACTCGACTGAAGCCAACGTCTGGGTTCGCGCCTCGGGACAAGTGCGTTGGGAAGAATCGCCGTCTCGTTACCGGATCGCCTCAGGTTCGCAGCTCTGGCGGATCGACGAGTTGGCCAACACCGTTGCCGATGAAGACAATCCCTGGTTCCTTGACGAACAGACTCCGGTGGATTTGCTGGCAATACTGGGGATCGACACCAAGTTGGCGGCCGAATTTCGCCAGGCCGTTCCCACACAAGTCGACATCGTCGAGGGAAATCGGCGGAAACTGTTCTGTGTCGGCGATGCGGTGGCGTGGGATCGACACAAGATCTATACGTATTCAGATCCTGTGACCGACGAGTTGCGAAGAATCGAAACGTCGATCAACTGGAATACCAAAGAGTGGCGCGAAACGAGAATGTGGTTCGTTGCCCGCAACACGCTCGTTGATGAGAGCCAGTTCGTCGTTTCGAAAACGCTTTCAGCCGACGGTCGAATCGGAAAGGTCGTCGAGGCCCAGGGCATCATATCGCTGCGACCACTGACCCGCAGCCGGTGGACACCGGTTTCTCGCCAGATGTTAGTCAAACCAGGCGATTGGCTCCGCACGGATATTCGCGGTGCGAACGCCGCGGCTATGGTGACGACATCACGATTCGGTGTGATCGTCGGACCGGCGAGCCTCGTCGAACTCGTCAGCCCAAGCCAATTGCGGTTACTCCGTGGCGAATTGAAAATTACGGGCAGCAAATCGGCAGCTGACGCGCTCGAATTGCTTGGCCCCGGCGACCAGACCATCACAATTAAACCTGGTGAGTCCGCGCATTACCGCGTCGATGGCGATTCCCAGCTGGCAAAGGTCGGCAAGAAGCCCGTCTGGCTGGCCGGTTTCGAAGGCACGTCGAACAACGAATCGATCGGTTCGTTGATTTGCAATATCGACGGTCGCAACACGCCACTCACCGTGGGTTTCCACAAGGTCAAGGTCGAGATTCGCGACCAGATTGCGCGAACCACAATCGAAGAGTCGTTCGTGAACCACACGGGGACTCGACTGGAAGGTGTGTTTCATTTTCCGTTGCCACAGGACGCGTCGATCAGCGGATTCGGGATGTGGATTAACGGCGAACTGATTGAAGCGGATGTTGTCGAGAAGCAACGGGCGCGTGAAATCTACGAGACGATTCTCCGCGAGCGGCGCGATCCAGGTTTGCTCGAATGGACTGGCGGCAATATCTTCAAAGCTCGTGTCTTTCCGATCCTCCCGCACTCTGAAAAGCGGATCAAAATTGTCTACACTCAGGTCTTGCCACTAAGGGCCAATCGGTACCGCTACTCGTACGGCCTGGCCAGCGAGATGCTGAAGAAGACACCGTTGCGGGAATTGTCCCTGGAAGTTCTGGTCAATTCTGCTCTGCCACTAAAACGAGTTTCGTGTTCAACACACGAAGTTCGGTCGCAACAGACGTCGCATTCCGCCAATATCGAGTTTACGGCGCAAGAGTACACGCCGACGCGGGATTTCGAAGTGGTCTGTGAAGTCGATGCGCGCCAATCCGATGTCGTGGTCGTGCCGCATCGACGTGGTGACGACGGCTACTTCCTCGTGCAACTGACGCCGCCCACCGGCGAAGGTAGCTGGCAACGCGAGGTCATACCGGACGGTTCGCCGTTGGATTTGCTGCTGGTGTGTGACACTTCCGCCTCAATGGACTCGCAGAAGAGGAAGCAACAAGGCCAATTCGTCACGTCGGTCCTGGCGACGCTCGGTCCGCGCGATCGCTTCAATCTTGCGGCCTGTGACGTGAATTGCGATTGGCTCCACGATACGCCGGTCGAACCGACTGAGGATGCTATCGCCGGCGCGATCGGATGGTTGGATGAACGCATTTCGCTGGGCTGGACCGACCTGGACCGGATGGCCACGTCTGTGCTGAAGCGGCTGAGCGACACGACGCACGTCGTTTATATCGGCGACGGGGTCGTAACGGCAGGTGACGCCGACCCTCAAACATTCGCGAATCGCCTCAAACGCCTCACTGGTGACCAACGTATGGGGACGTTCCACGCCGTCTCGATTGGGTCGAGTTTCGAGTCGAGAGTTCTGAAAGCGGTGGCCCGTATCGGAGGAGGCTCGGTGCGCCACATCGTGGGCAAGCAGACTCCGCAGCAAGTTGCCTTTGAGCTGTTGAATGAGATCGCGCAGCCCGGCCTGCGGAATTTGAAGGTCGAATTCCGCGGGTTGCAAGTTGCCGCTGTCTATCCAGACTCTCTGCCCAACCTGCCCGCTGGGACGCAGCAGATTTTGGTCGGGCGGTATCTGCCGCAGGGTGAAGAACAAGCGGGCGAGATCGTGATTACGGGCGAGCGTGGCGGTGAACGCGTGAGCTTCAATTCGCGATTGAAGCTGGCCGATGCCGAAACGGGGAACTCCTTCATTCCACGCCTCTGGGCGCGGGCGCATCTGGATCAGCTGCTGGAAGAGGGCACGAGCACGCTTGTTCAAGATCAGATCATTGCGCTCTCGGAGGAGTTTCATATCATCACACCGTACACGTCGCTGCTTGTATTGGAGACAGACGAAGATCGCGAGCGGTTTGGCGTGAAGCGACGCTATCAAATGCGAGACGGCGAACGCTTTTTTGCCGATGGCCGCGACGATGCCACATTTGAACTGCGGCAACAGCAGATCAAACGGGCCGGCGATTGGCGGTTGAACCTACGCCGACAGATTCTCGCCGAGCTGACACGACTGGGACGCGATCCGCGGATGTTCGAACACTTCGATCCGCGGCTCATGGATATATCTGTGATGGGGTCTTTGTCGTCGTTTGATTCACAGCACGCATGGGGCAGCTATGGGGGAAGCGGTGGATCTGCCGATGGGTCATTGCAACTCGCCCGGGCTATGCCGCTTTCGAGTCGCTGGGGTGGCGACCTCAATGGCCTTGTGGACTCTCTCGTCAAGAGTGAGAGCGACAAGTTGTCATCTTCCGACGAGTCGTATGATGGCGGGCGATTCAACATGAACATCGTTGATTGGGAATCCAACAGTCGAAAGTCCGCACTTGACTTTGATTTCGATGTTAGTGACCTTCAAGCGTTCAGTGGACCGGCCCGCGCCGGCGCATTACAACGGACGGAGGACGGCTACTTTTTCAAGCAGAAGGCTCAGGGCTTCTTCTCGCGTAGGGGTCTTTTCGATGCACGTCGTGATTTGCGAAATGCCGCCGTGCTGAGTCCGCAAGAGCGATTTCAGCCTATGTTTCGTGGCCGTTACGTCGGCTCGTCCAGCAACTACGTCCGATGGCTCAACACGCTTTATCCCACGGTTCCGCCACAGCCGGCAGAGCCAAAGCCGCTGCCAGAATCAACATGGCCAGCCGCCGCGATCGATCTCTCGCGGAGTTTGGTGCAAGAGATCACTCTTGATGCGGGCGGCATCGAAGTGATCCGGCAGAACAAGTCCGCCGATCCACGTTGGAATCGAGAGACTGGCGCGTCGGGTCAATTGGAGCTGTTATCGCCAAAGCAATGGTTGTCGTTCTCAGAAAACGTGACGGCGCAGACTTTGGTCCATTGGTGCGACAATCAACAGCGCGGCGCATACTCGCGGGCGTTTCACACCGGCCGAGTTCGCAAGTCGACGTCACGCGACCTTGAATCTCTGGTTCCCGGTCTGCGCGCGTTTGCAGTGAAGCCACTGCACGAGTCTTATCGCAGGTACGATGTCAAACTCGAACGCCCAGCCGACGACCGAGTCGTGATGATCCTGACCAACGTCGGTTCGTCGTCAGTGGTAGAGCAACGCTTCGTGATCGATACGGACAGAAATGTCATTCTCAGCGCCGAGCGACGGGCTGACAACAAAATAGCGTCGTCGACGAAGTACCAAGACTACTTCGAATCGGCAGGTAGCTGGTGGCCGGCCAAGGTCGAAACGTTTGATGCGCAAGGTCGACGAACTTCTGTCACGACGCAAACGGTCCGCAACCTGAAGCCAGCTGCATTTGCCAGACGCATCAGCCAGGAGATGCCGGACCGTGACACCACACAGTTGCTTCCAATGGTGTTGCCAACGGTGCGCAAGGCCGAAGTGGCCGCCGCCGACGGCTCCGCGGACTTCGAACATCGTCTCGTCCTGCTATTAAATGCGTCTCGGATTCAGAACTGGGAGGTCGTCTTCAAGCAACTAGCCGAGATGGAGAAGCTGGCCGGCGGCAAGCCCGGGATCGTCTGGATCCGTGCCGGTGTTCTGGCCGCAGCCAGGAAGAACGACGACGTTAGGCAACTGCTGTTGGAGCAGGCGGATTGGCTTGTCGCCGAGAAACGCGTCGACGAGTTTTTTCTGGCCAAATATGTGCTCGGTCAGACAGGTCAAATTGCCGACCAGAACGAAGTTTTGCGTCTGTTGGAACGATTGCGTCCGCTTTTTGAGCGCCAGCCGACGGTCGCCATCGGGGCACTTCGCTGGGACGTCCGCTATACGCAAGCCCTGCGATCACTGCGGCGGACCGCGGAACTGTTACCCCGGCAGCACGCGATCGCAATTGCCATGCCATGGGATATCGCAGCCCAGACCAGTTACGCGCGCGACCTGGCAAACTCCGGCGAACATGACGCGGCGTGGGTGTGGTTACGGCAGGAGCTGGATCGTGACGTCGAACGAAGCGAGTCTGAGAATCGCGAGCTGCGAACAGCGTATGTGACGTTGTTGCGCGAACAAGGCCTGGCCGATGAACTTGTGACGTTCTTCGAGGAATGGGTGGCGACCAGCCCAACAAGCCAAGATATCTATTTGCAGCATTTGCACGCCTTCATCATGGCCGATCGGACGCGGGACGCTGACACGATCGCACGCGAGTGGCTCAAGAACGGTCGCGCCGAAGGTAAGCTTGATGCGAGCCTTCTCGCGCGATTGAACGCGGCGTCTTCTTATGCGCGTGGGCAGCGTTATCGCGTGTATATGAATTGGATCGACCCAGCGTGGTTTGACGATCTCGAGCAGACGGCGAGGTTCTTCCTCGGGCATCAAGAGCATTTCCACATCGCCAGCAGTATCATGGACCACCACCGCTTTGTGGACTCGGATGAATCCGATCGGCTGCGAGCGGAAGTTGCCCGGCGCCTGGTTGCCTCGGCTGGGGATCTACTGCCAGTTCACGTCGCCTCGTACGTCAGGTGGTCTGTCGGGCGAAGTGAGATTTCTGCGGCCCAGTGGAAGCTGATCGCCGAGACGTTGCGGTCGCGGTGGGAGAAGGCCGATGATGAGTCGCAGCGGCAAACGTTAGGTGGCGCACTCTTGCAGATCTACGGGACCCACTTTCACGACAGCGATCATTTGCCGTTCATGCGACAGCGAATCGTTCGCGCCGAACAGGAGTCAAACGCGACGCTGGCTGCAACACTGGTGAACGCACTGTTTGCCGAATTATTGACGCGTGGCTGGACGGCGGAGAATGAAACCGAAGCGTTGGCGCTGATTCCACGGCTGTCTGCTGCGGAACATCCGTCAGAGCGTTGGGCAACTCAAGTTCGCGAGCTGCACCGTTTTGTCGATCGAATGCTGCAGGCCCGTCAACTAGAAGATCGGAAGCAGTTGCAAGACACGGGTCGCCCCGAAGAACTGACGCGAGCCGAGTTGGCCAAGAAGCGGTCGGAATTCGTGCGAAGTGCGCGGGAAGGACTGGCCGCTCGTCTGGCCGAATCCGCCCCCGAGTTTGCCGGCGACATACTTCGCAATTGGGTGGCCGCCGAGCGGATGTTCTTGGACCTGCAACTTGGGCGCAACCGCCAGCTGGTCGCGGCCGAATGCTGGACGGTTCTTGGCGATGCGCCCCAAGCGGTAGCAGTCCCCGAATCGGACACCGACGAGCTGGCCGCGGAGGCAATGCGCCTGAAGTTGTTACAAGATCTCTTACGCGAACGTGCACTGGCGATGGTCAGTTATCTTGCCGTTCGACGTTCCGCACCGAAGTCACTGGCCGCACGCGTACTCAAATACGTTTCCGTCGGAATGCGGCTGGAAGGCGACGTCGCACGGGCATGGCAGCAGCAGCGGTTCAAATTGTTGGTTGCGTTGGATCGGCCGGATGATCTGGAACTGGATCTGCGTAACTGGATTCGTGCGGACAAAGTCCCAGCGGCCTGGCAGTTGGCATTAGGACGGCTGCTGGCCGAGCAAGGCGAGATCGACGAAGCGGTGATGCTGTTCGAGACGGTCCAGCGCACTTCGCAGCTAGCGCCGTCGGATCATTCGGCATTGGCCGATTGGTACCTGGTCGCCCATCGCCGCGCCGAACACGATCGTGCGAAGACCGAACTGTTCAAGGTGATGGAAGAGTATCGCATTCAACAATGGCTGCACCAGCAAATCCAGCCCTGGAACCAAAGCGGCGTACCACTACCTACGGAGCTCGATGAAAACGTGCTGTTTGCGTTCCAGGCTCTGTTTGCAAAGAGTGATCAGCCTGGCAACTATGTCGGCCAATTACGCGAATTCTACACGGCCTGCCGAGATTTTCGGCTGTTGCAGATGGTTCCCGACGCACTGACCGGCCGCACGCCGCAGCAGGTCTATCCGTTTCTTAAGTCTCTACGTGCCAACTTGTTCTTCGAAATTCGCAAAGAGGCCACGGCGGACGAGTTGTTAGGTCGAGTTGCCGAGCTGCGCGAGACAATCGACTCGACACTCGATCGGCGAGCGCTCGATCTGTTGGAGTGCATGATTGAACGTCAAGCCGCGGACGTGCTCAATCAGCCAGGGCCGCATGTCGATGCCGCAGTCACTGCCTTGCAAGGTGCCTTCGTCCGCCAATGGGTCGAGGGCGAAGTGAGGCAGATGGCCGATGTCTTGGCCGACCTGGGTAAGATCAACCACACCAAATTGAACGATGAACGTCTGCGGCAGCTTCGCGAATTGGTGAAGATGACCGAGCCTGCGACGGAGGATCGTCTCTACGTTTCCTATTATTTGGCCAAGGCGCTTTTCTACTCGCATGGCGATCGAAAGCAGGGGCTGGCGACCATGGAGAATGCCCTCCGCGAGATTGCGCCGGCACATCCCAATGGCTGGCCGGC
>NYXM01000134.1 GCA_002685655.1 Planctomycetaceae bacterium | reverse complement strand
CGTCCGGGTTGTCGGCCAACGCTTCGCCATCGCCGCAACCAGACACACCGACGGCTGTGCCGAACTCCGAATCGCCAACCAACCAAAATACGACCAACCAAAACACGAATCCGGCGGGCGCTTGTTCCGGCCCGGCTGCAACACCAGTTCCTGGCTTCGTTCCGCCCCACGCGGATCCGATGGCTCCGGTGGGAGTACCAACTCCTCAATCTGGGGTGCCGGCCAGCCCTATCCCGGGCTTCGCTAATCTACCGACGAGCAATCCTGGACTTCAATCGCAAGCGATGATGGGCCAAGCTGTTCCAGCCGCCGATCCAATGGCACCGTTGGAAACCGCATCCGCCCCCCAGTCGCAGATCCCAGCTGATCCCGTGCAGAACGTGCCGATGCCGGGCTTTGCCAATCTTGCCCCGCACCAGAATCCGATGGCTCCGGCCGCAAGTCCGATAGTCCAATCTGCTTCCGTTCCAATGGCACAACCCGTCGGCATGGCCCAACCGGCGATGGCGCAACCCGTATCGGAATCTCAAGCGCCGGCCCACGTTGAATCGCCGTCCGCCATGACAAACGCTGTGCAAGCGACTGCCGCGATTGCCGCGGACGTCTCGCCGGACCAACCTCCCAGGTTGGGCGCTAAACGATCGGCAACCGCAATGGCAAAATCGCGGTCACAGACCGGGATCATGACGCCCATTCTGGTCGGCGTCGCCGTGGGCCTGCTGCTGTTATTTATGGGTGCTCTTTATTGGTTCATGGGAGATCCCGGCGAATCGGACATCGCTACGCAGACACATCCAGCGTACCGTCCTTTCGTCAGTCAAGCAGCGACGACATCTGCAAGTGGCGAGCCCAGCGGTTTGCCGTCAGGTAGATCGGGTGAGAACGTCGATCCAGATGCGTCTGGCACAACGGGACCGCCGCCTGCAAGTGTCCCTGCACCGAGTCCTGAACCGGATCCACCTGCGATGGAGGATTCCCCGGCGCCTGAACCAACATCGCCTGAACCAACGCCTCCTGAGCCAACACCGCCTGAACCAACGCCTCCTGAGCCGACACCAACGCCGATGCCGCCGCAACCGAGTCCTGCGGAGTTGGTTCAGCTCAGCACGAAACTGAAGTCGGCGCGTGCGGCGCTCGCCAAGCATGACTTCGCGGCTGCGAAGACGATTTTGGACAGTGCCGAGCCGTTGATCATGTTGGAGGCGCATCAATCGAAGTTCGATCGACTTCGCCAGGCGACCGAGTATGCTGCCGATTATCACGATGCGATTACTGCCGGCACCAGCAAGTTGCAGGCGGGCGAAGCATTGCAGGTCAAGGGCAACAGTGTTGGAATTGTCGAGGCTTCGGCCGACCACGTTGTGCTGCGTATCGGTGGCATGAACAAGCGATATGAGTTGTCTAACTTGCCATTGGGGCTGGCCGTCGTGCTCGCGCATCAAGCGGTTTCGCCGACGGACGCACGGACGATCGCTCAGAAGGCTTGTTATGTCGTAACCAGCCCCGCTGCCACCGCAGACGACAAGACCAAGGCGCGAGATTGGTTTCTCGAAGCTGCCGCAGGTTTGCCGGCCGTCGCGGATTTGGCGGATTTCTTGGAGGACGACTACGATCTAGTTGTGGATGTTGTTACGCCAACCGAGATGCCGGATTCCCCCACGACAACTGATCCGGCAAACAAGCCAACGCGTCAAGAAGTGATGCGGTTGGCCACTGCGTTGTCTGAGGCAAGGAAGGCAATTATGGCGCGCGACCTGGGCGGCGCGGAAACACAGCTGACGGCTGCCGAGCCGTTTGCGAAGCGGGCCGATCACAAACAAAAACTGTGGCGGTTGCAGCGGCTCGCCGAACACATCCGGGCGTTCGACGAGGCGATGAAGGAGGCCATCGCCGCTTTGAATCCGGGCGACGTGATTAAAGTTGGCAGTAGTACCGAGATAACGGTCGAACGCATTAATCCAGCGTCACTTGCCGTCCAAGTCGTCGGGTTGAAGAAGACCTATCCTCTGGATAACCCACCGCTCGGCTTGGCCGTCGCGCTCGTGCAGACGAAGCTCTCACCCGACGATCCCGTGACCAAAGCCGTCCTAGCTGCTTTTGTCGTGGCCAGCAGGGATTCCGATGACCGCACACTCGCCAAAGCTCGCGCCTGGTACGAAGAGTCTGCGGCAGGGAACCCTGACTATGCCAATCTGGGGGACGTGATCGATGACGATTACAATCTCCTGGAGGATTTTCAGGAAGAGTAGCCGTCGCCGACGTCGTGAGACTCTGCGAGTGCACGGCCCGAATTCTCGTGAATCCGGTTACAATAATTCTCAACGGCGTTGCTCGTACGCGTGGTACCCGCAAACCTAAGTACTGACGCAGCCCTGGTGTTACAATACGCAAACGCCTTGCTGAAATTGTAAATAGCGGGACGATCGGCCATGTCAAAACCCAAGAACTCCCCCATGATTGACCAACTTGGACCGTATCGCATCGACAAGCAAATTGGTCGAGGCGGCATGGGTTCGGTCTACTCGGGCGTCGACGAGGAGACCGGGGAGAAAGCCGCCATCAAAGTTCTGGCGGTTGCGTTCGCCGATGATCCGGGATTCCGGAGTCGTTTCCTGACGGAGATTGAGACGCTCAAGCAGCTGCGCCACCAGAATATCGTTCGCTTACGAGGCGACGGCGAACAAGACGGTCAGCTCTTCTATGTGATGGAGTTGGTCGAAGGGCGCAGTTTGCAGGAAGAGCTGCAGGCTGGACATCACTACGACTGGAATGAAACGGCCGAGATTGCGATTCAGATCTGCCAGGCACTCAAGCATGCTCACGACCACGGAGTCATTCATCGCGACCTCAAGCCAGCAAACTTGCTTCGGGCACCAGATAATCAGATCAAGCTGACCGATTTCGGCATCGCCAAGCTGTTCGGCGGAAGCCACATGACAGCCGCGGGAAGTGTCGTGGGTACGGCCGATTTCATGTCGCCTGAACAAGCGGAAGGGCTTGGGGTCACGCATCGATCAGACTTGTACAGCCTTGGCGCGGTCATGTTTACTCTGCTTGCGCGGCGGCCGCCATTTGGAGGCGCCTCACTGCCGCAAGTTGTCCATAAGCTGCGTTTTGAAGAGGCACCGTCGGTCCGCCGTTTCGCCCCAGAAGTTCCAACGGAACTTGAACAAATCATCGGCCAACTGCTCAGCAAGAAACCTGACGAGCGCGTCGCTACGGCATTGGTTTTAGCAAATCGATTGCGGGCGATGAAACATGGATTGGCGAACCGCAACACCAGCGATGCAGCAAGCGCGGAAGGCGACTTCGCGAAACCATCTGTCGCTCCGGCGCCCACGGATGAAGAAGTGACCCGGATTTCCAACTCGAGCCAGATGCCGAATACCGAATTGCTGCCCACGGCGGTGGACGATTTCGAGCTTCGAGAGGATGTCCAGCGCGAATCTGGTGCGGAGTCATGGAACGACGCCACAAGAGCAACAGGCGACGAAGTCTCCGAAGACGGCCGATCGAGAGGTGATCATTTCAGCGAAGGGGTCTCCAGCGATGGCGTCAGCAAGTCTCGGAAGACGATTGTCGAAACGCCGCCGCCTGTCAATCGATTCACGACGATCGAAGCGGAGGAACATCGCAGGCGGCAAGAGATCATCGACCGTCCGGCCAAATGGCGCGAAGCGATCAAGGTTGTCACGATGACCATCGTTTTGGTCGCCATTGTCACAATCTCGTGGGTCTTGATGCGACCTTCGGCCGACCGCATCTATTCGGAGATCGTCAAGAGCCAAGCGACTGGGCAGTCGGACGATGCCAGAAAACAGATGAAGCGGATTGAGAAATTTTTGGAGAAGTTCCCCGACGATGATCGCGCCCGAGAAGTCGTTGGCTACCAGTTGGATATCCTTTCCGAGTGGCACGCGACGCGTCTGCGCGTCCAAGGACGCCAGACAACACTCCTGCCGGTGGAAGAGAAATATGTGCAAGCCATGAAGCTTCGTGAATCACAACCTGCTGTGGCACGGGAAGCCCTATTGAACTTGGTTCGCGACCACGAGTCAGAAGCCGCTGAATCGGAAAGGACACGGCTCTGCATCAAATATGCGTCTCATCAATTCTCACTTTTGAGTGACGCGATAGGCACACGGCGAAGAACCAGTCCTTGATCCGCGGGTATGGTATCGAGCTCCACGCTCAACCACAAGTCGTTTTGTGTGCCGCCCGAGAACTCCTGGCTGTCGCACCAGACACGCCGCCGGCACGGTCGCGGGTGTTTCTTCTTCTCAGATGTCAGCCACGATTTCGTCGTAGAACTTGAGATAGTTGTCAGGATCGTCGCCGGCGCGAAATTGCATGGCGGCCCGAGGATGTAGATTCAATTGTCCGGTAATGTTGTAGGGAACCAGCGGACCCCACTCCACCGTTTCACGTAGCGGATCAATGTACTCTTGCAGCAGCTTGACAATCGGTCGCAACTTGAATTTTGGGTTTCGCAGAAAACCCAACAACAGCTCCATGGGACAGTTGCCTGCACCACGGCCGAGTCCAGCCATGGTGGCGTCGACGCGATTGGCACCTAAGATGATTGCCTCGATTGTGTTGGCAAAGGCCAACTGCATATTGTTGTGAGCGTGAATACCGATCTCTTTGCCGGTACCTTCCATGGCTGCCGCGTATTTGTTGTAAAGCATGTCCACTTGTTCGCGATAGAGATGTCCGAAGCTATCAACGATTACCATAGCGCAGACCGACGTGGTGCGTATGGCTTCCAGTACCGCATCGATTTCTGTTTCGGTGATGTTGGAAACCGCCATGAGGTTGGCGGTCGTTTCGTAGCCCAACTCATGAAAGTGATTGATCATCTCGACCGCTTCGGAGACCTGATGCGCGTAGAATGCCACCCGGATCATGTCCAAAACGCTCTGCTCTCGTGGCACAACTTGTTTCTTCCAGTCGCTCTTTTCAGCATCCGCCATCGCGACAAGTTTCAGCTCAACCGCGTCGGCGTCGTGATCGGGAAAAACGCGATTCAGATCGGCCTCGTCGCAATGCCGCCACGGTCCAAATTCGCCTGGCGGAAAAAGACGAGGTGAGTTTTTGTACCCGACTTCCATATAGTCGACGCCCGCCGCGATCGACGCCTCGTAGACCGCACGCACCAGTTCATCGTCGAATTGGTGATTGTTGATCAAACCGCCGTCACGAATCGTGCAATCCAGGACCTTCAGTCCTGGTCGGTAGGTAATCCAAGGGGCTTTGTCGGGCATGAGTTTGAACCTGGGGCAGTAGTCGAGATGCGGGAGGTTTGTGGAATCCTCCATTGTGCGCAGGTTGTCGCGGATCCGCAAGTTGACGCTTTGAACGGCAAAATTGGCATGGCCGTCACTTGCCGCGAATCAACGCTTCGAACTCGGCTTCGTCCAGGACCAGAATACCAAGCTGTTCGGCCTTCGCCAGCTTGCTGCCGGCTTTCTCACCCGCCACGACAAAATCCGTATTCTTTGAGACGCTGGACGCCGCCTTGCCGCCATGCTGTTGGATTACTGCCTTGATTCCGTCACGGGTGAATCTGGTCAGTGTCCCCGTGACAGCCACCGTCTTTCCGGCCAGGACATCGCTGCTGGCCTGCTTCATCTCTGCGTCCATGCGCATCCCACAAGCCCACAGATCCTCGATGGTCTGGCGACCATATTCCTCGTGCAGGAATTCGTGCACACTGGCGGCGATGATGTCGCCGATTTCGTGGATCTCACTGAGCTGTTCGATCGTCGCTTCCTGCAGACGCTCCATCGTGCCAAAGTGGTTGGCCAGAACTCCCGAAACACTGTTGCCCACATGGCGAATTGAAAGGGCATTCATCAGCCGTGCCAGCCCACGTCCACGGCTCGCTTCAATTCCCGCCAACAGTTTGTCGACCGACTTTTGGCCCAATCGTTCGAGTGCCAGTAGCTGGTCCCGTTTCTTGCCAAGTCGATAAAGGTCGCCAAAGTTGTTCACTAACCCGCTACTGACCAGTTGATCGACGAGCTTGTCACCCAGACCTTCGATATCCATCGCATTGCGGCTGGCAAAATAGCGGATCCGCTCCTTGACTTGAGCGGGACAGGCCAGATTAGGGCAGCGAATATACACGCCGTCTTCGTCTTTAATCAGCACTGTTTCGCAACTGGGGCACACGGTCGGAAAGTCAAACCGAGGTGGGTCGCCTATTCGTTCGTGTTTTTCAACGCGCACAACATGTGGGATGATCTTGCCGGCCTTTTCGACGACGACTCGATCGCCTTCACGTACATCTTTGCGCTGGATCTCTTCGGCGTTGTGTAAACTCGCGCGGCTGACCATCGTGTCGGCGATCTTGATCGGTTCCAATTCTGCCACTGGAGTAATCGCCCCGGTCTTGCCAATTTGGACGTGGATTGCATTGAGTGTGGTGACTGCCTCGTATTTCGCGTACTTGTACGCGATCAGCCAACGCGGACTTTTGGACGTCGAACCGAGTACCTCACGCTGATCGAAGCGGTTCACCTTGATCACCAGACCATCGACTTCAAAGTCCAAGTCGTGGAGCCCTTGGATCAACTGTTCGCAATGTTTGACCGCCGCCGCAAATGTGGAAAACGACTCGACCATCGGAGTCGCAGGCAACCCGTAGGCACGCAATTCGTCAAGGAATTCCATGTGTGTCGTCGATGTGAGGCCTTCACAGTAGCCAACTCCGTGGCAAAACATGCGCAAGCCCCGTTCACTGGCGATGCGAGGATCCAACATCCGCAGCGCTCCAGCGGCAGTATTTCGTGTATTGGCGAAAGTGGCCAAACCGGCTGCCGCCTGCCGCTGGTTCAAGTCAACAAGGTCCGAGTTGGCAATGTAGATCTCGCCACGTACTTCCAGAACGGGCGGAATGTTGTCACCCAGCAGACGTAACGGGACGTCAATCACCGTGCGCACGTTGTGAATGATGTCGTCGCCAACTTGCCCATTGCCGCGAGTGACGGCCCGGACGAGCCGGCCATTTTCGTAAACGACCGAAATCGCGGCACCGTCAATCTTCAGTTCAACGACCCATTCGATTGATTCGCCAACGAGCAATTTTTCCGTGCGAGCCGCGTAGCCTTGCAACTCCTCTATGCTATACGTGTTGTCGATTGACAACATCGGCATGCGATGCTCGACCGGCTGGAGGCCTTTCACCGGCTGCTCGCCAACCCGCTGTGTTGGACTGTCCGGCGTCACCAGGTGTGCGTTCTCGGATTCCAGTCGCCCCAGTTCGGCGTACAGCGTGTCATACTCGAGGTCGCTGATCTTCGGTTCGGCCTTGACGTAGTACTGTTGATCGTGGTAGCGGATTTCGTCGCGTAGCTGTTCAATCCGTTCAGCGGCGTTACTCATGCCAACCTATCCGTTCGAAGACTTGTCAGAACCGCATTCTGAAACGATGGTGACGGTTTTCCCCCTCGCCGAGTTGGGGATCAGGCAGAGGAATTTTAGAGGCGAGTCGCCCGTGTTGCGAAACTGGTGGATGTCGTCTGGATTGACGAACACGACATCGCCTGGGGCGAGTGGATGTTCCACGTCGCCCTCGATCACCATACCGTTTCCTTCCAGTACGAACACTTCGTGCTCGTATGGATGGTGATGTTTCGGGGTATGGCCGCCCGGCGCGACCTCGAACTGACGCATGGCAAAGGTGGGCGTCCCGTCGGGCTCGCCGAGTAGCGAACGGATCTTGCAACCCGTTGCGCCGTCCATTTCGACCGGCTTCTGTTCGATCAACTCGACATTACTGACTTTCATACCAATTTCCTGGGTTGATGCGAGGGAACGTCATGCCAGCCTTAGATGCTGAAATCCACCTACTCGTCTTGGGGTGGGGGACCGTGCGATTCGCCCTTGGTCGTAGCAGAGTCTACGCCATCCGCCCACATTTCGTCGGTCAGGATCGCACCGAACGTAGCGAGCGCCAGTACGGCGAGTTCGATCATTAACGCCGAGAAACCATGATCTTGGAAGAACTGAATCAGTCCCCCGCCGCTTGCCGGGTCAAGTTCGCCCGTCGAATTGATGTCGCTTACCATCATCACGGCGAATCCACAGGCCGTGATGGCGAACACCACCCCCACCAAGACGAGCAACGGATAGAACGGGTTTCTCGATCGCTTCTTTGGGGCCACTGCGCGCTTCCAGGCGATAGCGAAACATACCAGTAGGGAAATGGACACGATTCAAGACAGGTCAACGCCAACCGCTATGATACGCATTTCTGCATTTTCGGTTCAACGGGGTAACGGATGCTGCGTGATTTCGTCTCACGTCGCCAGCCGCTAAATTGAATTTCGAGTGTTCACAGTGACTGGACAGCTCTCTTCGCCGGTGGAAACGGGAGCCAGGAAGGAGGCAGGGCCAGCGCACACTAAGTGTATTGTCCAGTAAGGATTTGGATCAAGAAGTCGACGCTCCATCCGGCCATTCGTCTTTTCATCACGTTGCTTTCT
>NYXM01000133.1 GCA_002685655.1 Planctomycetaceae bacterium | reverse complement strand
TCTCAGCGTCGCATCGCCCTGTCGGAATAGAAAAGCGTAAACAAAACCCGAACGATCGCCCAGCTCAAGCAATACTAACTTTGGCGCAGCCTAGAGAAGGTCCGGCTCCGGGCCGATCGCCAGAAGGATCGCCAGCATCTGGCGCTGACCCGGCGAGAGGTTTGCGACGGTTGCGTTCACGTCGAGCTTGAACGCCGACACGTAACTCTTCTCGAGTTCCATACTCCAGCTCGGGTAGTAGGAGGCGACGTAACGCACGATCTGCGCGACGGTCATCCAGTCGATCAGCGCGCCTTCCTGATGCACGTATCCGATGCGCGCCAGCTCTTTGGGACTGAGCTTCGCCGCGTCGCATCCCAACGTCGTGCAGGTCCCCTTGTCCGGCAAGTAGAGACCAACGATGTGGCGGATCAGCGTGCTCTTGCCAGCGCCGTTGGATCCGAGGAGTCCGACGATGCTCCCAGCGCGGATGTCCAGCGAAACGCCCTTTAGGACCGTGGCGTCGTCGAATTGCCTGTGCAGATTATCGATCTTGACGACTGGTTCGACGCTCATGTCTTGTCACTCGTTGTGGGCGAATCGAACTTCCGATACTGGTCCACGAAGAGGCTCAGGGCCTCTTCTTCCGGGATTCCCATCTGGATGGCGAGCGCCGCGACCTTGCCCATGGCACGGTCCAGCATCCGGTCTTGCTGACGTCTTTTCACATCCTTGCGGATTGACCGGACGAACAGGCCCACGCCCCGGCGTCGCTCCAAAATGCCCTCCTCGACGAGGAACCCGTAGGCCTTGCTGACGGTCATCGGGTTGACCTTGAGTCGGGCGGAGAGGCATTTCACTGACTCCATCTGCTCCCCTGCAGCCAGATGTCCGATCAGGACCTGACGGCGGACCTGATCCATGACCTGCCGGTAGATAGGGACGCCTCCACGGAGATCGAGTTCGAGGATCAAGGGAGGATTCTCCTTTATCTACTGTATTACTTAAGTAATATAGTAGGTTCGCCGCACTTGTCAAGGGCGTAGGGTCAAGAATCTCGGCCGGGCCATAATCCCAGCAGTTCACGGCAGATAAGTAATCACGTCAGTCGACAACTTCGGCTAGCGCCGATGGCGTCAAGCTTTCGCTAAACCGAATACTCGCCGACTATCTCGACAGCTCATCGCGATGATTAGGAAGCGCATTGGGACATGCTTGCGGCGATCGACTTCACGACGGTCGAGGTCCGGACGAAAGGCGGGCTGGTGACGTTCTGCTCGCTATTCTTGATGGGCGGCTCATGGTGTCACTCTAGCAAAGTCCCACGACTTCTCCCGGCCACTCTTGCCCAGGAATCGAATCGATTGCACTTCCACGGCCGTTCTTCCGGCAGGGAAATACAGTCGAATAACTCCCGGTCTGCCCTGTACGGGTAAGGAAACCGAAACGTCCTGCCACGTCGTTCCAGCGGGCAGATTGTAGGTCGCGATTTGCGACGATTCGGGAAACGAATCCTGACCGGCAGTTCTCCAGTGAACGCAGCCCTTTCCGCCAGCTTTACTGCGAGCGCGGAGCTTTAACGTTAACGGACCGTTGAATTTCACCTGAGCTGTGCCAAGAAACGGTTGACGCCCAATACCAACCAGACGAATTGCGCCTTCCGTGTTGACGACGCGACAGTTTCTGGGAACGAGTCCTGCGATAGGCTCTGACGGTGTCGACGTGGAAGGTTTGGACGATGAAGGCTTCGTTGGAGCATCCGCATCGAAGTTCGGATTCGGCTTGGGAACCAACGCTCCGGTGGCCTTCACAAACTGGTCGGTGAGCGCGTCCAGCTCTTTCACTTTGTCCGGCATTCTGCTCGCCAGATTGTTGGTTTCACCGATGTCTTCTTTGAGGTTGTAAAGCTCTCGGACTTCCGGATATCTCGGATGCGGCTCGAACCGTCGAATCAACTTCCAGTCACCCGTACGAACTGACACGGCAGGAATCAGGTGCGGAAACCAGGTGAAGTAAGCCTGCCGTTTGAGCCGACCTGCTTGCTTCAGAACCGGAATGATCGTCTCGCCATCCACAATGTGGCCTGCCGGTGTCTTCAGGCCGACGGCTTCGAGAATCGTCGGATACAGGTCGATTGGACCGACGATGGAATCGCTGACGGAACCCGCTTCAGCCTGCCCGGGCCAGCGCACCATCAATGGAACGCGTTGTCCACCTTCGTAGATGCGTCCCTTGCCTTCACGCAGCGGAGCGTTGTTCGTCGGTGCTTGGTCGCCGGCCCATTTTCTCCAGTCCTGAACGAAGTCCCATTTCGGATGGCCTTGTTTCACGTCCATTCCTCGGGCGCCAGGCACATTGCTATGCGTGTTGCCTCCATTGTCCGAATAGAAAATGAACAGCGTGTTGTCGGTCAGTCCGAGTTCGTCGAGCTTGTCCAGCACATTGCCGAGACTATCATCGACACTCTTCAGCATCGACGCCATGATAGGGTTCTTCTGCTGTCCGCGCGGGTCGGTCTTGTCGGCGAACTGCTTCGTGTACTCTTCCTTGTGCCCCCAGGGTCCGTGAACGGCGTAGTGCCAGAAATTGAGAAAGAACGGTTCGTCCTTGTTCGCCTCAACGAACCTGATCGCTTCATTCGTCAGGCGGTCAGTGATGTATTCGCCTTTTGGCCCATCGGTGATCGTTCCGACGTGATGCCTTGGGCTAGGCTCTCCACTTTTGTGGACACCGTACGGCGAGAAATAGCTGCTCGGCCCCGGGCTCGGTTCCGCGTGGAAGGCGACCTCGAATCCGTGCTGTTCGGGCCAGTGTTCCTGGCTCAATCCGAGGTGCCATTTCCCGAAATGGCCAGTCCGGTAACCCGCGTCGCGTAACACCTCGGCCAGCGTGTCGAGTTCGGGATCAAGATAACGCTTGCTGATCGGATAGATGAATTGCTGGTTGGGCGAAGCCTTCGCGGGATATCGAGATGCATGTGCGGGAAGTGCCGCCTGATGACCACTGGCAGAAGTCACGCCATGACGGGACGAATACTGACCACTCAGAATCGACGCACGAGTCGGCGAGCATAACGGCGTGGCGTACGCATTCGTAAAACGCATCGACTGCCGCTGCAGCCGCTTCATATTTGGAGTTTCGTAGTACTGCGAACCGTAAGGCGTGCTGTCCATCCAGCCCATGTCGTCCACGAGAAAGAGAACGACGTTTGGGCGTTCGGCCGCTCCGGCTGAAGCTGTGATCCACAGCACGAAGGACATCGCAAGTTTGGATCGGGTCGTCATGATGGTCTCGCATTCAGTTGTTACGGTGACAATTCGTCATTTCCCACAGTGTAACTCAGTCTCGAACGCCAAGTCTGTCTTGGCGCCGATGTTATCGCGAAGACTGATCCTGGCGGGCGCACTACTGTTGTTTCTTGTGATTGTGGACAGCGGAAGCAAAAGGCTTCCGTGACATGAGAGTATCGGCCTTCTGCGCCGGCCACTCGGGATTCGGCTCGCGAACCTAAGCTCTAGTTCCGCCCCCGGGGCAGGTTTTACTGGAGGGTCGGTCGGGCGATCTCGCCTCGTAGTTGGGCCTGGCCGGACTCTCGTTCGTAGACGCCATAGAACATCGAAGTGCAGTCCAGCCAAAGTGTGATGCGGTGCATCTCTTCTTTGGAGAGTTTCACATCGAAATGGCCTTCCTTGAGGATCTCGTACAACTTTGAGGCCTTCGCACCGAAGCGACCGGGCGTGGTCCGCAAACCATTGCCATAGTCGTGGAACCCGTAGCCTTTCACCAGGTTGTTGTACGAAGTGAACCAGTGGTTCACGATCGGCTCGGCGGCCAAACTTATCGGCTTCTTGTCGTGAGTCGCGTGGCACTCGACACAATGCCGATCCAATACCGGTTGAACCAGACGCGGGTAGCTGAAGGGGTTTGAGCCATCGACGTCCGGTGTGAGCCGCGACGGAGCTCGTTGCAGAGCCAGCGCGGCGATCTCCTGCGACGGTTGGCTGGCTCGGTGCTTTGGTTCGTGGCACCCGGCACAGACGAGCCGTTCGCCCTCGCGTACATGGGTAGCCGAACGCATCGATTGCACAGCCAGGCCCTCTTCGTTGATCGCCTGGAAGAACAGCTCCCGATTGGCCGGCACGACGAAATGCGCGCTGCCGTCCGCCTCCACCGGAGCCGTACCCAACACCCACCGGACCGGCACGACCGAGTCGCCGGCCGACGCCACGCGATGGCCCGTTTCGTGGGGCCGCAGTCCGCCCGACGGTACGCTCATCGGCAGTACCTGGAAGACGCGAATCGCCTTGATTTCCGTTCCTTCGGGCCAGGGCAAGAGGCTTTCGTAGACGTTGACCACTGCCATCGTCCCTTCGCGAGCTTTCTCGTCCGGCGGCAACAGAGCGCGGGCGGCGGGGTCCGTCTCGGGGCCACCACGCGCGATGTTCGGCGCCGCCGGCGGCCGGGTGCGGGGCTTGAGCGGGATCGGGCTCAGGCACGCGATCTCCGGATCGCGATAGATCAGTTCCTTGTTGCCGAACGCGTCGACCAGGTAGATGCCATAGTTGCCCGGGTGAAAACCTCGACCCTGCATACCTGCTTTGGGCTGCATCGAAGGGTCGTAGACGCACAGGTAATAGTCTTCACTCAAAGGCCACGGTGTTCCGTAAACCTGAGCCCCACCTTGGCTCTCGGGGAAACGAATCTCTGGCGTGATACGTTTGACGGGGGCCATCGCGTCGTCGTCGGGGATGTTCGGATCGATCAGGATCAACGACCCGTACGCCTGCCCGTGATGCGGTGCCGCGGTGCCGATGAACTTGGCCGAGTTCGGGATCGCACGGCAGTCCAGTTCCATATCGGGTCGGGCGTTGCGCGGCGCGAAGTTGCCATGCACGGCTCGCGGATCGCGGCCGTCGAGCGTGGTGACCCACGGCATGTGGGCGATGCAGCCGTATCGGTCGACGTAATCCCACCGCGTCCAGAGGACCCGCCCGTCGTTGGTCACACTCGGATGCCATTCGTTCGTTTCGTGGAAACTCAGACAGGTGATGTCGGACCCGCCGGCCGCCATATCGTAGAGCGTGTAGGTCGGGCAGACCCGGCCACAACGCAGGTACCCGCCGCGTCGCTCGCTGATGAACGCGATCCGGTCGTTCGGCAAGAAGCATGGGTCAAAGTCGTTCCAGGTGCCGTCTGTCAATTGCTTCAGACCGCTTCCGTCGACATTGACTTTGAAGACATGGTAACACCTGCCCTCGGCCCAGTGCCCTCGACTGGCGTCTGTGTGGTGCCGGTGTTTCGGGTCGCCGGTGCACTCGACGTACGCGAAGACGATCTCCTTTGCGTCGAAGGATAAGTCCGGCGAAAGGAATGAGCCACCCTCCGCCTTCGGACCGCTGACGTTCCCCTGGCCGTCGAACGAGATCGCGGGCGGACGGTTAGGGCCGCCCTCGAGCCTCTTGCCGCCCAGCCGGCCACTCTGGACGACCGAATCGGCGAGCACGTCCCGGACTATCGGCTGGTCGCCGAACGCGTTTTGCAGCACGTAGAGCCCGCCTCCAGGTGCGGCCGCCATGCCGTAGTACTGGTCGCACATGTGGTTGTAGATCGAACGGTGATGCTTAATGAACAGGATTTCGTCGAAATCGAGAAGCGGGTTCGACAATGCGATCTCCCGGCGAACGCGGCAAACCTCCTCATAGATCTTGAACCGAGCCTCGTCCTCTTCGACTTCCGTCTTCTGCGCGTCGGCCTGCAGCTCGGCCAGTGCCTTCTGCTGTGCCGAAAGGTCGGGAGCACCGGTCAGCTCGCGAACGTCGGCGAGTAGAACCGCAGTGCGTCGCAACACGACATCGAGCGGATCGCGGTCCGTTTCAACAATCGAGGCTTCGGGCCGGTAGATTTCATCGGCGATCTTCCGCATGTTCGCCCTCTTGCGAAGGTCGTGTCTGAGCGAGATGTACTGAACCTCCAGCTCGGTCAACGGTGTGCCGTCTTCTCGTACCAGCGGCAAACCGATTGAGTCTTTCGCAAGGAACCGAACGCCCGCCGAGATAAGCTGCAACTCGGCGATCGACGTCCACGCTTTGCCGTTCACTTCCGAAAGGGCTCGGAAGCAGACGTAGCGGCCCTTGACCTTGTTTGGGAATTTGACCTTTTGGTCGTCGTGGCGGTCTTCCAACGTGCCCTTTACCACCGGTTGGCCAAACGCCTTCTTGTTGTCGCTTACGTAGCATTCGTAATCTTTGACCGTCCCGTTGCCGCCGTCAGGTCGGGCCCGATAGACAAACCCGGAGATTTCGTAAGGTGCTCCCAAGTCGACAATGATCTGGTGCGGGTGAGTCGGCTCGGATCCGCCCCACACCGTGTGCCACAGCGTGCTCGGGTTGCCGTCCATCGCTCGATGGCCCTCGTAGCCGGGGGCCTCACTATCGGTCCGGACGGTCACGGACACAGTTTTTTGGGCCAGGATCGGTTGGCTCAGCAGGCCAAGCACCATCACGGCAAGCAGGGAAACAAGCGACGTGCGCATAGGAAACTCCGTTTTTTGAAGCAGTCAAACCGGGAAGGCCAAACTTCTTTGTGATCGATGGCAACCGCACGAGGGCTCGGAACCGTTCCGAGGTACCCGTCCGTCGGACCACACAGTTCGTATTGTGGTCGAGTCGGTCCGCGTCTACAAGAGACTTCCTTACGATGCCGCAACCCAATAGTGTTCGGCGCGATGTATGAGCATTCAGTTCAGATTCACTTGCCCAGCCACTGAAGTAAGGGCAGTTTTTCTGAGCGTTGGCCAGTGGCGGTTGCTACTTGCCGCCTTCCAGCCAAGAGAGACTAAGATTGGTCAGTGTCAGATGTCTGTAGTTGTCAGTTTCACAAAGCAGCAAGATCTGCAAATCCGGCGTTATCGCAAGATCGGAATACGCAGCCGATCCGGTGTGAATCACTTTAGCCAATGGCCAAGTTTGACATTCGTCGTAACTGAGACGAACCGTCATGGCGCGACGAGCGGTCGGATCAGCGGGGGTCGCCAGCAATACACGGTTCTTGCCGTGCTGGTCGGCGCGTGTCAGGCGAATTACGCTGCCCTGCACGGAAGGCTCGGGCAGGCGAGAGTCGAAGCGGACTGTTGACCACGTCAGTCCGCCATCTTTGCTGAAGGAGAACGCCCGCCGTTTTTTGCCTTGGCGGCTGCGCATGTTCATGTACAGCGAGCCGTCGACTAATTCGACCACCTCGCATTCGTCCGTTGCATTCTGCTCTAACTCACCTCCGACTCTCCAACTCTTGCCGAAGTCGTCGCTGTATATCACGTACGAGAGTTGGATTTCACCCAGCGTGGGCGTGGCGTCAGCCCAACACGGGATGAGCAACCGCCCACTGGCGAGCTGAATTCCGTGTCCCGGGCCGGTGCCGACCCAATGCCAGTTTTGTTTGACGGCGTCGCGGGTGATGTCGATAGGATCGCTCCAACTGCGGCCGTCATCGGTGCTCTTCATCATTAGCACTTGCTTGTTGTCCCGGCACAGCGGCAACCAGACCGTGCCGCTCGTTCGTTCCACAACAGGACAGGCATTGCCGATCGTGTGCACGCCATCATCCGCAATCACCTCCATGGCAGTCCACGTCTTGCCACCATCGGTGCTGCGACGCATCGCTAGATCGACGTCGCCATGATCCGACGAACTGTTCTTACGTGCTTCGCAGAAGGCCAACACTGTTCCCCGCTGCGTTACGATCAACGCCGGTATTCGATACGTGTGATATCCGCCTTCGCCCGACTTGAACAACACCTGTTGCTCAAAGATCGGTTGCGAGAGTTCATTCCCAGCCGTGCTTACTGGGTCGAAACCGATGAGTAGGCTACAACCAAGGGCGAAGAATGTTGTGCGTTTCATTTTTGAAATTCCCCATGTCTTCGAGAAGCGTGTCAGGGTCCGCTTTCAATCTTGGTTTAGCCATCGTTGGCCACCTGTCATTGCTCCGATGAACCCTGTCACCGCCGTGTTGCCACGGAGAATCGAACGTCGTCTGGATTGTCCGGTGTGGGATTGTCGCTGGTGCGACTTCGAGCCATCGCATTCTAACGAGTTATGCCCTCCGCTTCATCTAGCTTGATTGCCGAGTTGGATTTCCGCGACCTCTCGAATCAGATCGTTGACACACGTCGACGATGTCCGGTGTGCCTTGCCAAGGCGCTTTTCACGCATTCAGGAACTTGAGAGGTGCGTCGGACCAATGCAGGAAAACAGATCACTCCACAAGGGAGACCAGAATCCATCTGGCCGTCGAAATGCAAGGTTGGTCCTCCTCGGTAGACAACATCTGCGGCATCAGGAAGATGGACGCGATTGATAGGCTAAACACGATCGCCAGCACCAACCATCTGATCGCTGATAGGTTCTCACGGCTTTCGCCAAAAAAGGACGCACCGCGGACACTAAGGGGATAATTGGACTTATCCCGAATGGCATTAACATCTGTTTAACTCATTTGTTTTCAAGGTCTTTCTTTAGTTGTCGTCGCGGCTTCTTCATGAGCGGGTATTG
>NYXM01000204.1 GCA_002685655.1 Planctomycetaceae bacterium | reverse complement strand
GGGCCGCTTGGCGCAATTACAATAACAAAACCACATCGGGCGCTAGCCTTTTCAACCGCCCAAGCGCTAGCGTTTTCAAACGCCGTTCACAAACCTTCGCAAACAGGGCGAGATTGCTCCGCGGCGGTTCCTAAAGATCCTGGCAGACGGCGATCGGCCACAGTTCACTCAAGGCAGCGGGCGGATCGAGCTGGCCGCTGCCGTCGTCGGCCCAGACAACCCGCTGACCGCGCGGGTGATCGTGAATCGTATTTGGCTGCAGCACTTTGGACGCGCACTGGTTCGTTCGCCCAGCAATTTTGGAACGCTCGGGCAACCGCCTACGCACGCGGAGTTGCTGGACTGGTTGGCCGTGGAGTTTGTCGAGTCGGGATGGTCAATCAAACGCCTGCACCGCACGATCATGCTTTCGGCAACCTATCAGATGAGTAGCCAGTACAATGCCGAGAATTTCAAACACGATGGAGACAACCGGTCGATTTGGCGGATGAACCCTCGACGAATGGACGTCGAAGCGTGGCGTGATTCGTTGTTGGACGTGGTCGGCGGTTTGGATCAAACGATCGGTGGTTTGCCAACCGAACGTCTGCTCAGCAGTCGGCGACGAACGCTCTATTCTGTCGTCAGCCGCAACGGCGACCGGTTCGAATCGGACGAGTTCTTGCGGCTCTTTGATTTTCCGTCGCCGCGAGCGACGAGCGCGAAACGCGTCACCAGCATCGTGCCGCAGCAGTTTCTGTTCATGATGAACAGCCCGTTCATGATTGAACGGGCACGCGAGTTGGCTCGGCGGTTGGCGGCCGAGGCCAAGAATGACGCACAGCGCATTGACCGCGCCTATCGACTGTTGTTCGCGAGACCGCCGACGGACCGCGAACAGGCGATTGGCCTACGGTTTCTGACGCAGGCTAAGCAGCCCAATCACACTGCGACAAACGCAAATGAACCGAAACTGTCCGCCTGGGAGCAGTACGCGCAGACCCTGTTGAGTGCAAACGAATTCATGCACGTACGCTAGAGATGGATGTGCTTTCTTCGAACACAAAAAGGGCGAACGTGCTTCGGTGACACGTTCGCCCTTGGGAGTACGCCGCTTCCCCAGAAACGTACCCGAATTGAATCTAAGCATCGCTTAGCAGGATGTGACAAACGGAGACTGATCAGTTCCAAACCTACGGCGACGACATGAGTCCATGAGAATGCGTGACCAATCGAGAACCGTTCTGTCGCTCAAGTCTTGCTTGGCGTCCAGCATGGCGTCGATGATCGTGCCTAGCATTCGTTCTTCCAAAGTTTGCTTCTTTTCTCTAACGCTCATGATTTCCTCCCGGGTTGACTTCCTTGCGTCCAGTAGGTGGTAAGAACTCGTCCATCTGCCGTGAACGGAATGCAGCTGTCGTGCCAAACGCGGATCGGAACCAGCGCGGAAAAAAGACTCAAGTCCCTAAGTCCATGCCGTTTGGTTGCTTGCCGCAAGAAAACAGGCGCTACGTTTTTTAAGACCGAAGAACTAGCCAAAAAGTGAGCTGTCAAGGTTGCAAACGGTTTGAAAAAATGGGAGCTCGGTGACCAAATGACTCCTCCAAAGAAGCTGTTTTTCTTTATGGAGACGCAAATGTCGACTCGAAACGGTAAACCTTGCCTCAGTGGCAGCGTCCAAATCCAGCCCGGAACGCAGGCCAACGAATGGCGTCATATGTTTGTCCCCGGCAGGTGATGTACCGTGAAACCACTTTGTCGCACAGGTTTGTTTGTTTCGTTGCTGATCGGTGGCCTTGGTTGCATCGCGGCAACGAGTTGTAAACCTCAAGCGATCCCGCCGCAGGCCACTCAGCCGGCCGCGTCTGAACCGTCGTTCCCCGGTGAGGTCGCGACGCCAGACAAGCCACCGATCCGTGGTCGCTTTCGCGTGGCCGAGTTGCCTTTCGACATCGTCGTGTTCGAAACCGTATTCTGGGAGCCTCGAGACACCAGCAGCCTTCGAAAACTGATTCACACAACCGATCTAGTGCGGAAGCGAACGGTCATGGAGATCGGCACCGGCTCCGGGCTGGTGGCTCTCTGCTGCCTCCAAGCGCAAGCGAAGCGAGTCGTGGCGACGGACGTCAATCCAAACGCGCTGGAGAATGCACGCTATAACGCTGAGATGTTGGAACTGCTTGACCGTTTGGAAACCCGTCGCGTGCCGCTGGAGGATAGCTCGGCTTTCGCCGTGCTCCAACTTGGCGAACGCTTCGACCTGATCATTTCCAATCCTCCCTGGGAGGACCAACATCCACAATCCATCGACGAATATGCGTTGTACGATCATGGTCTTCTTCTGCTTGAGTCATTACTGAGTCAGCTCGCAGACCGTTTGAACCCAAACGGCAGAGCGCTGCTCGCCTACGGCAACGTGACGGCCATCAGAAAAGCGATTGAGCTGGGTCCAAAGTATGACTTGCAGGTTCAGGTGTTGGATGACCGTGACATCAATGAACTGCCCGAGAACTTTTTGCCAGGCATGCTGTTGGAATTCAGGTGTAGCGCGTCGAGCCCTTGAATCCACTGCAACGTGGCCCTTCAAGCCACCGGGGTCTGACGCACTTTTTGGCGAGGTATAGGCAAATCATCACGAACGTTTCACTCGCCAAGAAATGTGTCTGACCCCCTCAGACTGAGACACCAGTTTGTCATGTTGTGAACGGGTACCGCTGCAACAGCCCGTATGGCGGATTCTGCGATCGTGAGAATGCGATCGTGAGAATATGTGGACTCGGGTACAATTCTTGGCTCGTCTTCCCGCCGTACGGATTCACGCTTGGTTAGTCTCCCTGCGGTCGGAAACTTGTTGTATTTGAGTCAAGGTTTAGCGACCGACACCGACCGCAGGTTGGTCGGGGAGCTTACCAAATACAGACACGTTCACTGTTTTGGCTGCGGCCCTGCCGTGTTAGGAACGTCAGTGAAGATTCATTTTTTGGGTGCCAATCGTCAAGTTACGGGATCGCGCTACTGCCTGGAAGCAGGTGGCAAGCAGGTGATGATTGATTGCGGCATGTTCCAGGAGCGGCAGTTTGTCAGTCGCAATTGGGAAGTGAATCCCATCCCGCCGAACCAGTTGGATGCGTTGGTGCTGACACACGCCCATCTGGATCACTGCGGCCTGATTCCAAGGCTCGTTTCCCACGGTTTTGGCGGCCTGATCTATTCGACACGACCGACCGTCGACCTGGCGGAAGTGATCATGCGTGACTCGGCCAAGATCCAAGAAGAAGACGCGGCGTACAAGAAGAAACGGCATGCGCGTGAAGGTCGCAAGGGGAAATATCCAGAGACTGCGTTGTACCACGGCAGGAATGTCGATCAGACCATGCCCTTGTTTCAAGGCTGCTTGTACGGCGAACCCGTGAACGTGACGGAGGCAATTTCTGTGACGTTTCACGACGCCGGGCATATCCTGGGTTCAGCAATGCTCGAATTCCAAGTGCGAGAAAATGGCAGCCAGCGCCGGTTGCTGTTCTCGGGCGACATTGGCCAGTGGGAAAAGCCGTTAATTCGCGATCCGAGCTTGTTCGAGCAAGCCGACTTTGTCGTGATGGAGTCGACGTACGGCGACCGGGACCATCGCGACGGCGGCGACGTCGAGACGCAGTTGCGCGACGTGATCAATCGCACCATGGCTCAGGGCGGCAACCTGGTCATTCCGACATTTGCGGTGGAACGAGCTCAGGAATTGATGTATCACATCGGGCAGTTGGTGCACACGGACCAGATCCCCGATGTACCGGTCTTCTTGGATAGCCCGATGGCGGTGAACGTCACGAAGATCTTTCGCTGCTACCGCGAGTGCTTTGACGACGAGTCTTGGGAGTTGATCGATTCGGATCAAGCTCCACTGCAATTCCCTGGTTTGACGTTAGTGCGTTCCGTAGATGATTCAAAGGCGATCAACGAAGTGCGACAGCCCTTGATCGTGATGGCGAGTTCCGGCATGTGTACCGGTGGTCGGATCAAACATCACTTGCGGAACAATATTGGTGACCCCAACTCGA
Source organism: Planctomycetaceae bacterium (assembly GCA_002685655.1). The sequence goes on along the minus strand of NYXM01000204.1, from coordinate 7,996 downwards.
CGATTCTGTTTGTCGGCTACCAAAGTCCTGGCACGCTCGGCTCGCAAATCCTCAAACGTCCGAAAACAGTGCGGATTCATGGGCGAGAACACACGATGCGGGCCGAGGTTGCGCAGATTTATGGCTTCTCCGGTCATGCCGATCGCGGTGGCCTGATTCGTTGGCTGTCGAACTTGCGCGACGCACCGCAACAGGTGTTCTTGACGCACGGTGACGAGGACGCGGCCACAAGTCTTGCCGAGCACATTCGGGAGGAAATGAAGTGGCCCGTCAGCGTGCCTGAATATCAGCAGGTTGTGGAACTCTAGTTATGACGGAAGCGAATCGAACGGTGGTTGCCAAAGCGGCAATTGTGGGAATAGGATCGCGGCCGTCTCAACGGCGACGCGGGTGGAGGCCTGTAGACGCCCCGCTTCAATTGAGGCTTCCACATTGAAGTGGCCCAGCATCAACTGCGTAAACTCGGATGCACTGCACTCCAAATAGCTGCGTCCCAACTTCCCCGGTTCCAACCGGGTGGTGCGGCGGCGAGTCGAAAGTACATATTTCTTCCCATCCAACAGGACACCTAGCTCGTTGGGGATGGTCATTCCCGCTGCTTTCGCTCGCCGGTGTACTTCGCTTGAAATCGTGCGAAACAGGGCGATTGGATCAAAGACCTTAACCATCCACACTTCGCCCGCTTCCGACTCGTGATAATGCTGCTTGCCGCCAGCCGCCTTGAATGCCCGGTGCAGCGGATCATTCGGTGCTGCATCGAGTCGCACATGATGCGTATCGTGTTCAATCGCATCGCGGCAAGTTCGGGCCAACAACTGTTCGGCGACGCGTGGATCATCATCCGATGTCATCAGTTCGACGATCCGCTCGTCTTTGACCACCGCATAACCCACAATGGGTGTCAACGTGTCGTTCAATTCGATTTTGTCCGGACCATCAATAGCAATGTAGATGCGATCATAGGCACGGCGATTGATCAACCACCGCCAATAGCTGTCGCTGCGGGCGACCGGCCCAAAAACGTTGTGTGTGTTGTCGGCGTAGATTCGCATCAACGCCGCCTCCTCGACATGCCGCCACAATCGAATGTTCAGTGGCGCTCTCGCAGGTTGTAGAGGATCGAATTCGACCGGAGTCGACTCCCCAAGCCTCGAGAGGATATCTCGAGCACCTGCCACGGAAAAACTGTGACGCATACAGACGGACCAGCCTCGTCGTTTGAAGAACTCTGGGATGCTCGTGCGAATCACCCCCATCACGGCACCATCTTCTCCCATCCGACATTCGGCCGCAGCCAGCAGTTGTGTGGCACATTGCTGTCCGCGGTATTCTGGCAGGATGCCCAAATCAGTCGCATGGGCGACGGCAAACTGGAAGGGCCCAAAGTGGATTTCTCGTTTGGCCAGATGGACATGTCCCACCACATGCTTGTCTCGCTTGACCAACACTCGGTCATTCGGCTCGTAGAACGGATCGTCAATCTGAGCTTGAAAATCACCCATCGACGGACCGTGAAACAGGGTTGTCAGCAACTGCTGAACGTCGTGGTGATCGCCGGCGCGGCCCTCAATAATTTTGAAGCCGGAAAAAGAAGTCTGCCAGGCAGAAGCAGGCGAAGGCACGGGGACAGAAGTCTTAACAGCCTCCAGGCCTTGATTGACGTCACACGCTTTGCGGCTTGGCACCGTTGTGGAAGTCATGATCAGCATCCCTACTGCGGTGTGATTGCGATCCCTCAGCGTTCACTACCATATAGTGCATTCTTCAAAAGTCTAGTAGTAATGGTTGCAAAGTTGCTTGCGAAAACAAGCAAAATGAATACTCGCGCGAGCCAAGGATGCGTTCCCGTGCCAGAGCTGCCGCCACATGCGCCGAACGTTCGGCGGTTTGCGCCTGTTTTTTGCGTAACAAACCGGACAGTGTGTTGTTCAACCGGCTGATGGCTTCATGGCGTTGCCGCGGACTCGCAATGTCGTCGTGAATCCACTTTTGTTTTTCTTCAATCAGCGGTTTCGTGCTGCGTGTTTCCTCCAAATAACGTTCGGGATGGAAGCGAAAATCCCGCGCCAGCTGACGAAGTTCACGTAGGTCATTGGGGTGAACAGGATCGCGCTGAATCGGCAGGTGCGCAGTAGCAGTTACCACGAGAAAGTTGGGGGCAGGATGACCGAAGAAACGTTGGATCAGATCGTCGGTCAGTTGATCGTATTTCGCACCCCCGATGCCGTGGAGAAATAGGTCAGATAGGAAGAGTCTGGCGAACATGGTCGTCATCAAGGCCCGTGGGCGGATCTTGATGCCTTGCCTCTCTCGTTCGGCGAAATACGTGACCGCCGCCTCGTCGCTGCCGGCGGGATTCAGCGGAACGTCCTGCAGCGTCAGACCACGCAGGTCTGAAAGATCGGTTTGATCGCCCATGGGTCGCGCGAAGAGCGGTCGACGTATTGGGTTGTCACTTGTCCAGATCCAGAATGGGGCCTCAAGCCAATTGTCTTGCTGCGCAAGTTCGGGCACTGGATGCGTCTTGCTCCGAACACGATTTGCCCGTCGGTACTCGTTCAGGGTGTCGTTGTGTTCAACCTGGAATCGTTGCGCGTGAGCCAAGATGTGCGACATGAACCAGCGAAATGCTGTCTGTTGGCACACTTCGCCCAGCGGCAATTCCAAGGTATCGAGGCCCCATTGGTGTTCAATGCAGTGTCTAGCTTCCGCGAGGCAATGGTGGACGCGATTCGTGCGTTGAGCGGCTTGTTCGGCCAGGGGCCATAACTGTGCAATGAGCGGATTGCGCGAAAACGGCCGAACTGTCTCACAGATCCGATCTCCGAAGCCGGCGAACAAAACTGGGTCGAGCAAACGACTTTCCTCGAGCGGCATTCCCGGCTGTGGTTTGTCGTAAGGAACAGTCACGGCGCGCGGCGCAAGGACGTTGCCGGTGGGGACACGAATCGCCGCCTGCCGCGAAACATCATTATCGATCAGAAGATTGACAGCGATGGCGTTGAGCTTCTTTGCAAGATGGTCCAGCACAAAGTTCTTGAACCAGACGCCCGGATGAAACAGCGAAGGCTGATGACCGGCCATCACCAGGGGCGCGTCTTCATCCATCGTCACCGCCGGCACATCACGATAAGCGGCGGTATAGCGACGAGCGGCGCTCAACAAATCGTGACGCGCCGTTCTGGCAATCTCATGCAACGACTGCCCCGGCAAGTCCGTGTCGATTTGAGTATTCGCTTGGTTCTCGGCGACAAGCGTGGCCGCGGTCGACAGTGGTGGATCGATCACACACTGGCCATGGTGGTGCGGAGCACGGAGCCGTCGGTATTGCATGCTCCTGCGCCGGAGATCAACCGGTCCCTTCTCCGCAAACCGACATGTTCACTCGGGAATCCACTGCGGCGATGCTGCGATCCAGTACATCGTGATAGTGCTGCACGCGCGTGTCGGCATCGTCCAAAACGTCTCCGAACGAACGAGTTTGATCCAGATAGATCAGCGGGACGGGGAGTTCGACAATCTCCAGACCAGCACTGACTGCCTGGACCCAAAGTTCCAAGGGCATCGCATACCCTGATTCGGTCAGGGAGAGTTTCTTCAGGCTTTCGACCCGATAGGCTTTGAACCCGCAGAATGCATCAGTAACTCGCAATCCCAGCCGCCGATTCAATTCGGCTGTGATTCGGCAGTTAATCTGGCGTCGCTGGGCGGGTGGCTCGGTATCGCCTGGAAACGCCTTGAGGTACCGGCTCCCGGAAACGATATCGCAACTGCTGCAGGCCGCCGCAAACTGTGGGATCCGTTGCGGTTCGTGCTGCCCATCGCAGTCGATGGTGATCAAGACGTCAAACCGGTGTTCAACAGCATAGCGAAATGCCGTTTGCAGCGCAGCTCCGTAACCTAGGTTGTGGTCATGAGTAACGATTCGAAGGTTCGATCTTAGGCGAAGCAATTCGGCTGTACCGTCAGACGATCCATCATCGACAAGGAGCACTTCGTCGCAATATCGGGCCACCTCGTCCAGTACCTCGTCCACTGAACTGGCCTCATTAAAAACGGGCAGCGCCGCAAGCGATCGCACAATAATATCATTCCGATCTGTAGGTGGGTGGTTAGGAGGGCTAGAATGCTTGTATCAGGTCTTTCTTTACAAATGAGTCCAGTTTTCAGCGGCGGGCACCGACCGCAGGTTGGTGGCGGAGCGGGTCGCCGCAACCGAGCCATAGCCTGGATCGGTCCGAGACACAACCTCGCAAGTTGTTTCGGGTTCATTTTAGGTGAGCCAACACCCTAGTCAACGTCCGTGCTCGACTTCTCTAAGAGCTTCTAACACGATCCCGCCAAAACTCCGACTCGGCGGAAATACGGTGGTTTTGCAGGTATTGTTAGGAGTCATCAGTAGTTGCGTTTGCCAGTGGAGACGTTAACTTCTACGGTTTATGATGAGCGAAATAAAGTTGTTGGTCCTGCTGGGGAGGCGGTAACGTCGTGCCGCCTATGGATTACCGTATGATGGCAACGGTTCTCGTTGTGGATGACTCGCCGATCGACCGCCGACTCGTGGGTGGTTTGCTGGCAAAAGCGCCCAATATCGAGATCGTCTATGCCGGAGACGGCGAAGAGGCCCTTGAGTTGATGGGGCACGCCTGCCCCACCATCGTCCTGACAGACATGATTATGCCCAACCTGGACGGCCTTGAACTGACTGCCGAGGTTAACAAGCGATACCCACTTGTCCCCGTAATACTGATGACTGGCAAGGGAAATGAGGAGATCGCCGTACGGGCATTACAGACTGGCGCGTCCAGCTATGTGCCCAAAAGTGCCTTGGCAAGTATGCTGGTGGACACCGTTGAAAACGTGCTGTCCGTGGCACAGGAAGAACAGATTCAATGTCGATTGATGGACTGTATGACGGGTTGTCAATTCGTCATCGAAAACGACGTGACCATGATCCCCGCACTGATAAACTATATGCGCAGTTTCATACGCAAAGCAAAACTGTGTGACGAGACGAATGGAATTCGTACCTGCGTGGCGCTGGAAGAGGCGTTGAACAACGCTTTCTATCACGGCAACCTTGAACTAGACTCGAAGGCACGCGAGGGAGATCGGGCGATATATCGAACGTTAGTTGATCAGCGTTTGGGCATGAATCCGTATCGTCAGCGTAGAATCTTTGTTGACGCTAAAGTGACGCCAGAAGAGGGTCGTTTTCAGATTCGTGACGAGGGCCCAGGATTCGATCCATCGGTTTTGCCGGACCCGACCGACCCCGCTAATCTGGAAAAACCCAGCGGTCGTGGACTACTGCTGATGCGGACGTTTATGGATGACGTGTTATTCAATCAAGACGGCAACGAGGTGACGCTGGTGAAACGACATGACACCACGATGTCGCCAGGAGCGTAATCCGATGAGTTCACCCAAGTTCTTTCGCGTTGAATCGAGCGATGATGCTCTGATTATTGCCGCAGTCGCCAACATTCACGGGCTGGTCGAAGACGAAGTGCGTGACGAATGTGACGCGCTGATTGAACAGTTGGAGAAGAATAACTCCAAGCACGCCATTATCGACCTGGAGGCGCTCGACTATTTCGGCTCGATCATGCTGGAACTGATGGTGGTCGTTTGGAAGAAAGTGAATAAGTCGGGTGGAACATTCGCCGTTTGCAGTGTCTCAAAAGTCGGACAGGAGATTCTAAAGACGGCCAAGTTCGATACGATTTGGCCAATTCTCAAGTCGCGGGAAGAAGCGATTGCAAACGTCAATTCGTAAGTGCAAATTGGAGCTTGTTCAATACAACGGATGCCGGAAATAAACGCGAAGATTGAAACGATCGAACGACTCGGTGTACTGCTCCGATCGGACTGAAGAGTTGCTTGACTTCGGCACTCATCGCTAGCATGACGACGCCGGTCAGTAGCGGTCGACGTGAAGGCTGCTTCGCGCCGCGATGATATTTGGCGCGCATCAAAATCCAACAGACACGGTCGTTGCCTTCGTCGATGTCTCCCTCGACTGGTGCAAGACGCACCGAGCCCCCGATACCAGATACTTACGAGTGGTATCGTTTCCGGTTGCAGCTGTTCGTGCCCCACATTCCTGCCGACCTGAAGACAGACATGCCTCGTCCGTTTCACGTCCGGGAGTGGATCGACAGCTACGGCCAACTGTCCAGCGGCTCCAAAAGATAGTCAGCACGACGCATGAGTTGGCTGAAAAATCGAGCTGAACTCTGCACATCAGAACGGAGGATCTTCGGCCAGTGTTGGCGGGTCTCTTGTTCGATGCGTTGTCGATCAGGCGGCAGAACAAAACAAGACACAGACAGGAACAAAACAGGAACAAAAACAAAACAAAACAAGGAACAAAACAAGACACAGACCTTGAGTTGGTTGAGTTGGTAGGATGGGCAGCTTGGCGCGTAGGGACCAAAACAAGACACAGACCTTGAGTTGGTTGAGTTGGCAGGATGGGCAGCTTGGCGCGTAGAGGAGCAGAGTTTCGGGGGGTACATATCGAACTACCGGAAGTGGTTGCATATTCTATCAAATACGTGTATACATGCGTTCATTCGCGAATCGTGTCAGCCGGAGCGTACAAATGCCTGCCAAGCCTCGTTCGAAAGTCTTCGACCCCGATCACGTCGGTGTCTATCACTGTTGGAATCGACTCGTCCGCCGCCGCCATCTGTTTGGATGGGATGCACTCACGGGCAAGAACTTCAGCTATCGCAAGGATTGGGTGAGGGACCGCTTTCGCCAGTTAGCAGGGGTCATGGCCATTGATGTTTTGGACTACGCGATTCTCGATAATCACCTCCACATTGTGCTCCGCAACCGGCCCGACATTGTCAGCACGTGGTCTGACGAGGAAGTGGCCTGGCGCTGGTGGTTTGTCTGCCCGCTGCGCAAGAACGAAGACGGATCTGTTCCCGACCCCAAACCTTGTGAGGTCGGTCTGCTCCTGCCAGACGTCGACGAGTACCGTTGCCGACTCTCGGACATCTCCTGGATGATGCGCCTGGCCTGCCAGACGATTGCGTGTCGCGCCAACCGCGAAGACGACGTTGACGGACGCTTCTTCGCCAAGCGTTTCGACTGCTCGAAACTGGCATCCTGGACTGACGTCCTGGCTTGCAGCATCTACGTGGACCTCAACTGGATTCACGCAGGCTTGGCCGACACGCCCGAACAATCGCAGTTTACTTCGGCTTTTGACCGGATTCATGCGCGTTGGCAGCAAGTCAGCGACGAAATGGGCAACTCCGTTTCGCTGCCGGCGAAGGATGAAGCAGATGCTTGGTTGGCGCCCGTTGCGCTCGATGAGCGCGCCATAGCGTACCAACCTCCAGCAACGATGTGCTCTCCGAGCAACAGCGCCGATCGAGTGCCGAGTTGCAATCCAATTGGTGCGGCGCGGATCTCCAACAAGGGCTTCCTGCCCATGACGCGCGACCAGTATCTCTCGCTGCTCGACACCTTGGGCCGCGTGATCCGCGAGGGCAAACGTGGATTCATTCCGGCCGACTTACCTCCGATCCTGGAACGGCTCGACATCGAGCCACATGCTTGGCTCGACTCTTTTCTGGACCTCTTCCGCAGCCGCCCGGCTCCGCGGCCTTCTCCCGGCGTGGTTGGATCGGGATAACCTCCTCGTCACGGCCGAACTTGTCGCTTTGCGACTGCGACCACCGACTTCGTGTGATCACCCTGGCGATCGATGAGCATCATCGATGCCTTGTGCGTCTCTTGTCTATTTTAGTCTGCTTTAAGGTCACTGATGATCCATCAGCCAATTCCAGCGGCCCACCGGGCCGCCGTCCCATCTTTCCCATTCTCCCTCTTCAAGGTCTGTGTCTTTCTCCCTTTTTTTCTCCCTTTTTCTCCCTTTTTCTCCCTTCGCAGTTTACTTCGGCTTTTGACCGGATTCATGCGCGTTGGCAGCAAGTCAGCGACGAAATGGGCAACTCCGTTTCGCTGCCGGCGAAGG
>NYXM01000132.1 GCA_002685655.1 Planctomycetaceae bacterium | reverse complement strand
CCCCATCGGCAATGAGATTCTCAGGATTGCAGCGTCTGGCGCGTGCTCTTGCAGGTACGCTTCCGCCTCGACCATCGTGCGCCCATAGACGGTGACGGGATCGGTCGGATCGTCTTCAACATGTCTGCCCCCTGCGGTTCCCGAAAAAACCAGATCGATTGAAAAGTGCACCAGCCGCACTTTTGTCTGGCCAATCATGCGTAGTAGATTCTGCAAGCCTCCAACGTTGACGCGCCAAGCCATCTCTGGATCAAGTTCGCACGACTTTAGTTTGCAGGACCCTTCGCAGTTTACAACCGCCTTGAACTGGTGCTCGTCAAACAACCTGGCCCACGCTGCTTCGTCCATGGCGTCACAGGCGACGATGCCGTCGCCCGAGAGCGGCCAGTTGTCCGCTCGACGCACGCCGAAAACCTGGCCTGGAAAACGAGCCCGGAAATAGTGAAAGGCGTTGTAGCCCGCCACACCCGCTATGCCGGTAACCAGCAGCGGCAAAAACGGGGGGCTCTGTGAAGTTGGCAACTGGCTCATCGTGCTTCCTGCAGGTGATCGGTCGCCCAAACAGCAAGTTGTTCGCGGAAGATCTTCGCATTGTGGCGAATGTCGACGGGCAGCGACTCATGTAACAGGACGTGTTCAATCGTCCGAGTCAATTCGCTCGCGGTGAGCCGCTGCCGAATCGTTCGGATCAGTTCCAATCGATCCGCCTCGGAACGGGGGCGGTGTTCAGGCCAAGTCTCAACCACGACCACTGCTGTCTGTCGAGGCGCGTGACCAACTCCGACAACCGCGGACCGATAGACGTGAGGATGACAATTGACAATCGCTTCACAAGGAATCGTGTAAAGCGTGCCGCGCTCCGTCTCAACCCGGTGCGCCTTGCGTCCGCAAAACCAGAACCGATCTTGTTCGTCGAGATACCCGACATCACCCATTCGGTGCCAAATTCGGTTGCTGCCCAATCTATTGCTGGCCAGGTCGTTGCTGGCCAGGTCGTTGCTGCCGAGGTCGTTGCGGTCGTGCACCTTGTGGAGCGGATTGGCGTCGAGCCGTGTGACGTATTGGCTGGTCACCACGCGTCCGGTGACGATCAGTTCACCGATCTGGCCTTTCGGCATCTCCTCGATCTCGTCAATTTCTGGGATGGCATCATCACGGATGCGGATCACCTTCCATTGAATCCCCGGGAAACGGTGACCGACACAAGTCCCGGCACCTTCTTCGCTTCGCTGCGCCGTTTCAGCCAAGACTTCCGATGCGGAAATGGAGGCCACTGGCAACGCTTCGGTCGCGCCGTAGGGCGTGTGGATTTCGCCGTCATCAGCCATCGCGGTCCGAATCCGCCGCAACACATGGGGAGGCACTGGCGCGCCGGCCGACAGGACTCGACGCAGCGTAGGTAATTTTACTTCGTGCCTTTCGCAGTATCGTCCAAGGGTATTGAGCAGCGCCGGCGACCCGAACGCTTGAGTCACTTGCCAGTCGTGCACCGCCTCGACAATGTTCCGCGGGTCCGCGTCGGCAGGCCGGGTAAAATCCATATCAGGGATCACCGTGGTAACCCCCATCGCCGCATTGAACAGTGCAAACAGTGGGAATCCAGGCAAGTCGATTTCACCAGGCTGAATGTCGTAGGCGTCGCGAATTTCATCGACTTGCCGGTCGAAGTTTCCATGCCGGTAAAGGACGCCCTTAGGTGGTCCAGTGCTGCCTGTCGTGAAAATGACGGCCGCCGAGTCATCCGCCGCCGTGGTCGCACCGGAGAATGCGGCATGGTTCTGCATTCGCAAACCGGACAAGGTTGGCCCCGTCCAAAACCACCGACGTCCCACGGTCACATTCAGTCGCGCTTGCCGAAAGCGGTGCGGCAGTAAGCAGCGAATGGCCTGCGCGAACGAAATCGCGACGAATCCATCAGGCTGTGCGTCGTGCAAACACTTTATCAGGTTATTGCGCCCCATGCCCGGATCGATCAGGATTGTCACCGCGCCTGATTTAAACAGGGCAAACACCAAAGCGATGAAGTCGATGCCGGGGCGCACCAGCAGCACCAGGCGTGTGCCTTTTTGAACACCCATGGCTTGAAGTCCGGCAGCGATCCGATTGGTGTCTTCTTCCAATTCGCCGAAGGTGACTTGGCGATACTGCCGCTTGCCATGACGGTCATGCCCCAACGGTTCAACCACCGCGACGCCAGACGGATTGCGACACGCCGTATCGGAGAGCCGCATACCGACGTTGACGACGTTGTCAGTTTCCACTGGCACTCGGGTCACTCCTGTATCTCGACTCGAGTTTCGATGAATGTCAAAACGCGGGCTGCCACGTCCATCTCCAGCGTTTCCGCCAGTGCCTTCCAGCCCGGCACCGCATTGACTTCCAGCACCCAGCGACGGCCGTCTCTTCCGTCGAGCAGATCGACACCGGCGATCTCTGCACCCACCGCGCGCGCCGCGCGTTGGGCAATTTCCATCAGATCGATTGTGATATCAAGCGGTTCGGCGATGGCACCGCGACTCACGTTCGTGCGCCAATCAGACGGATTTCGGCGACGAATCCCCAACACTTCATCACCCACCACGAACAGGCGCAGGTCGCAGCCTTCATGATCGATGAATTGCTGGAGGTAAAGCACGGCGTCGATTTGCAGCAGCGCCTTGAACGTCCGAAACGCCACATCGGGATCTGCGATGCGACAGATTCCTCGGCCTTCTCCGCCGAACAACGGTTTAACCACCACGTCGCCCCCCAACGCAGAAAACGCGTCCATCGCATCGTCCTTGGATTGACAGACGACCGTCGGTGGAATCGGCAGCCCGACCGCCTGCAGTTTGGCCAGTGCAAGGTACTTGTCGACGGCGGATTCGATTGCGCGGGGGGAGTTGATGACAGGCGTGCCGGTCGCTTCCAACTGGGCCAACGCGTCCATGCGAAACACGACTCGTTCCAATGAACCTGGCGGCATGGTTCGAACGAGAACGGCGGAGTATTCCGCGAGATCGCGATTTTGACTGTGAACCTGTGCGGCACTGCCGTGCAGGTGCGATCGAAGCAGATCGAATGCCACCTGATCGATCCGGTGACGATGGGCGGCCGCGCGACGCAGATCATTCAAATACCAGCTATTGCCAGACGCCAAGACGGCCAGATGCATTTCGACCTTTCTCACCTAACGCGGCAGTGCCGCGGCCAAATAGGGAACGTGCCTTCATTTCGTACGCTCCCCGACCAACCTGCGGTCGGTGTCGGTCGCTGAGAACTTGACTCGAATACGAAAAGTTTCCGACCATCAGGAGACTAACTTTCGAACGACTGTCGAATGACATCCGGTAGCAGCTCGCCAAATCGGAAGCTGCGGCCGCTATCCACACTGACCAGCTGAACAGTAGCGGGACTGAACAGCAGTGGATCAATTTTGTAAAAATCCCCTTCGCAGCGTTCAAAAATCTCGGCGAATGGCTGGCCATGATCAGGTGACGCAGAACTCGGAATCCGCGGCCCAAGCGTGCGAATGCTCTCTTCATCGCCAGTGATCCAAAGCGTCACTTCACCACCGTAGAGAACCGCATCGTTTGTACGGGCGATCCCTTGGACGTCTCTGGCGGCAACGGGGGGCAGCGGAGCCACGCCAAACCCGGAAACAACGCGGGCAAGGTCAAAGCCAAGTTCGTGCATTTTATGCAAGGCCGTCTCGATAGTTCTCGCCACGACCTGAACCGTGCCTGCCAAGCTGGACGTAGGGGCCACCAACAGCGTCAGGTCTTCGGCGTCAATCTCGCAGTCGTGCGCAATATGTTGGCAGACGTCGGCGGCGGGCAGGTGGGCCGATTCGAGAACTCCCACGGCAATCTCACTCGATTCGCGATGCCCAATGTCCTGGAACAGCTTCTCGTGCCCACGACGGGCACGCATGGGCCCCGAACCCATAGCAAAAAAGTCCATGCCGGCGATCTGCCATCCAGCATATTGGGAAGCCATGCAGGCAGCCGTTGGTTGGTCAGTTTGAACGGTGACGGCGGGTCCTTCCCAGATATGTCGATTGCCCGGAACGATCTGAACCGTTCCCAGGCCAGCCAGGCATACCTCCGCCAGGGCAACGCCAGCGGCCAGGCTGCCCGTCGTGTGGACACCACAATCGACGAGTTGCGTGCCCGATTCGTCACAAATCGCGGCCACGCGATAGCGAGTCGCCTGGTCGATCAGTTGTTGGCATCGGTGCCGTGCAAGTTCGTTGAGTTTCACGCATCCATCATTGCCGATCGCAGGCATCGTGGCAACGGCGAGGAAAATGGTCGCACACCAAATCCGAGTTGGTTTGTCATCAATCCGTGCGGCCCTTACAATAGCGACACCGTGCTTCCAGGAAGGTCCAAGTGTCCAGTCTAACCATCGAAAACTACGTCAAGTCGATCTACCAAATCGGCGCCGGCCAGAACGACCAACCAGCGGCCACCGGACAGATTGCCGCGTCGCTGGGCGTTTCACCGGGAACGGTGACTAGTATGCTCAAGACACTCAGTGAAAGCGGGCTGGCGAAATACACGCGGTACGAGGGTGTATGCTTGACAAGTGCGGGCCGTGCATTGGCGCTTCGTGTCCTTCGTCGGCACCGTTTGATCGAGCTGTTTCTCGCTAAGACGCTCGAATTGTCTTGGGACGAGGTACACGAAGAGGCGGAGAACATGGAGCACGCAGTCAGTGATCGCCTCATCGATCGCATCGATGCCTTCCTCGAATTCCCGGCTGCCGATCCACACGGAGATCCGATCCCAAAGGCGGATGGTACACTGTCGGTGTCTCAGGCTCACAGCCTGGCGGATTGGCAGATAGGCCATTCGTTCAGGTTAGTCCGCGTGTTGGATCAGTCACCCGAGTTTCTACGCTATTTGAGCGATCATGGGCTCCCGTTGGGGACCGAAGGCAGGGTGGAAGAGAATTGCGATTCGGCGGGGATCGTGACCGTCACAATCGACAAAAAGGCAACGACAATATCGCGAGAAGTGGCAGAAAAGCTGTTGGTCTCACCCCCTGGAGCCCGACAGGTTGAGCCGACATGGGCCAGTGGCGATTCGTCGTGACAGCTTCCCGCCGCAGCCCCCTTTGACGTCGTTTGCCTGAGGGCGTACAATGTTGAGGGGGATCGAACGCGATTCTGTCGACAAGTGGCTCTCGCGAAGGGGAGCCGTGAACCGGGTCAGGCCTTAACCGGAGCAGCCCTAAGCGGGGTACTCTTGTGCGAGAGCCACTTGTCGATAGAGCGAGTTCGTCCTGATTCACTCAGATCGCCCCCCTTGTTGCCTTGGTGATTGATCATCATGACCGATTCTGTCACCCCGTCGTCGTCGACGGGTGAATACGTCGTCGTCGCTCGACGATATCGGCCGCAGTCCTTTGCTGACTTAGTGGGCCAGGGCCAGGTTGCCCAGGCCCTGAGCAATGCAATCACGACCAACCGCGTCGGCCACGCGTATTTGTTTACGGGCGCTAGGGGCGTCGGCAAGACATCTACGGCCCGAATCCTGGCTAAGGCCCTGAATTGTGCGAGCGGGCCGACCACCACGCCCTGCAACCAATGCGATGCCTGCGAGACAATCGCTCGTGGCGAAGATGTCGACGTATTGGAAATCGACGGTGCCAGCAACCGCGGCATTGACGAAATCCGTCAACTGCGATCCAACGTCAATATCCGCCCGAGCCGTTCGCGGTTCAAAGTATACATCATCGATGAAGTCCACATGCTCACGACACCGGCCTTCAACGCGTTGCTGAAAACGCTGGAAGAACCACCCGAACATGTGAAGTTCATCTTCTGTACGACGGATCCGGAGAAGATCCCGATCACGGTGTTATCGCGCTGCCAGCGATTCGATTTTCCACCCGTCGAAGCAGACGCAATCGTCAAGCGGCTACGGTTCATCCTGGAAACTGAAGGCATAACGGCAGACGAGGAAGTTTTACAACTGTTGGCCAGACGCGCGGCTGGCTCGATGCGGGACAGCCAGTCTCTGCTCGAACAGTTGCTTTCGTTTTGCGATGGGCATCTGACGACCGCCGATGTGCACGCCATGCTGGGGACAGCGCCGGCAGGTCGGCTCGCCGAAATCGTGCAACATCTGATCGCGCGGGACGCCGCGTCCGCGCTGGCAGACGTCGAGTCCGCGGTTGGGCAGGGAATCGATGTCGGGCAGTTTGCCGAACAACTGCTAGGATATTTTCGGGACATGATGGCTGCCCAGGTCGGCTGCGATGCCGACCTGATGCTCCACAGCGCGCCGGCAGACTATCCTGGTCTGCGCGATGCGGGCGGGCAGATGGGATTGCAGACAATCTTGGCGGTCGTGCAGATCATCGATCAGGCGGTAACTCGAATGCGGCAGAGCACTCACGTGCGAACCCTGCTCGAAGTTGCCCTCATCCAGGTCGCTTGTCTCGACGAACTGGATGACTTGGCGGTCGTGATCCAGCAGCTGCAGTCTGGTCGCAACCCTCCGAGCGCGCCCACCAGTCAACCAGCCAAACGACCGGCAGTGGCGACCGCCGTCCAGCTGCAAAAGATCAACAATCCCGCTCAAAAAAAAACTGAAAAGCCCGTCGAACCGACCCCAAATGACCAGCCAAAGTCACGGAACATCAGCAAACTCGACGCTTCTTCAGCCGAATCCGTATGGAAGCAAGCACTTTCGCAAATTGAAGATATGACGGCTGACTACGGGTCGTTCTACGATCACGTAGCAATTTCTGCGCCAAACCATCTGGTCGTTAGCTTCAAAGCGGGATATACTCTTCAAAAAGAGAGCCTCGAACGCCCTGAGAGAAGGACAACCGTCGAACGGGCTTTGGCGCTCGTTACTGGTAGTCCGGTACACGTTCGATACGAAGTGGTTCCTGCCGAAGAGTCTGTCCAAGAAAAGTCCAAGCCCGTCGCTTCGATGCGGCAACTGCGCCGTGACATTGAGAAGAACTCCATGGTTCATGCGGCAATCGAACTATTTGACGCCGAGATCGACCGTGTTGATCGTCCACGACCCACCAAACCGGCTCATCGTACCACACAAGTCGTTGGGCCAAAAAAAAGTTATCCGGGTCCGAATGTCTCCCAGGCGGTGGATAGGTCGTGGACACGTTGAAGGCCGAT
>NYXM01000131.1 GCA_002685655.1 Planctomycetaceae bacterium | reverse complement strand
TTTTGGGCTAGTCGTCGTCCTCGAGGCTAAGGTCGTTTTCTGTAATCAACTTGAAGTTCTTTGCCTTCAATGTCTCTTGAGCCATGTCCAGATTGTCGACCATCAGGGCGACTGCTGGGCGGCCGTGGGGGCGGACGATGAGCGGGTAGGCCTGCACAATGTTGATTTCCGCCTGGAGCAAAGCAGTACAGATTTGCAGCAGGGGCTGAGGGTGGTTGGGCAGTTCGATGCCGACCAGATCCGTTTCAATCATCGCCAGTCCAGCGCGTTCCAGGATTTCGCGGCCCTGTTCGGGGTGGCTGACCAGCAACCGAACAAACGCGCATTCGGTGGCGTCGTTGATCGAGAGGGCGACAATGCGCACCTTGCTGCCTTCAAAACGGCGGACCACTTCCAGTAATTGCCCGACCCGGTTCTCCAGAAAAACGGTGAATTGCCGGATCGTTGGATAGTCACGCCCGCGCATGATGGAAAAGTCGACTCCCGTCCCTTCTCCAATGCTCATGGTTTCATTTCCAGGATTTTGAATCGACGACCAGCAGACGGGTGTCACCGGACTTTAGATGCCAGGCACGCGCTCGCACCTCGATGGAATCGGATTCGGTGGGCTGCCAGATAAGGGCATAACTATAAGGCAACTAGCAGTTTTGGTCAACTTCGATGGAGCCATTGTGAGCCGAGCGGAAGTTGCATGTCTGTAAAGCCATAGTCAGCGGACGAGCTTGCGGCCGACCAGTTCCAAGATCCCTCGTGCGACGTGTTCTTTACTGCCCTGGATGGACTGGAGCAAGTTACCTTCGGGATCAATCAGCTCGACGGAATTCTCCACAGCATCCATCGCTTCGGGGCCGTTCAGGACCATCAAGTCGCAGCTCTTGCGTTCGAGTTTAGCGAGTGCGCGAAAACGTTGATCTTCGGTTTCCAAGGCAAACCCGACCAGCCATTGGTGCGGTCGTCGGTTGGCTCCCATCGTGGCCACGACATCGGCGGTTTCCACCAGGTGTAGCACCAGCGGATCGCCTGTCTTGGCGATCTTTTGCATTTCAACTCGCCGCGGTTGATAGTCACACGGGGCGGCCGCGCCAATCAGTCCGTCGCACTGAGGAAAGATGCGTTGGCAGGCGGTCAACATGTCGTCAGTGGTGATCACCGGGACTACCTCGGCACGTGACGGGTAGTCAACTTGCACCGGTCCGCTGACGATAACGACTTCGTGGCCCGCATCGAGTGCCGCTTCCGCCAGTGCTCGGCCCATCCGACCGCTAGAGGCATTGGTCAAGTATCGCACCGGGTCCAAGTATTGGCGCGTGGGGCCTGAAGTGATGAGGATCCGTGTCATGGCTTGACCGTTTGTGTGGGGCGGTCGTTTCCGAACCAATGAACTGGTGAGGAGCTCAATTCAGCAATCGCTGGATCGCCGTAAAGATCGCCTCGGGCGCCGCCATCCGGCCGAAGCCCTGTTTGCGACAGCTTAGCCAGCCTTCGTCTGGTCCAACCAGATGGACTCCGTCTTCTGCAAGTTGCGCGACATTGCGCTGGACCGCGACGGCTTCCCACATCTGGCAGTTCATCGCGGGAGCCAGCAGCACCGGCGATGTGACCGACAGATAGAGCGTGGATACCAGGTCGTCAGCGGCACCTTGCGCAGCCTTGGAGAGAAAGTCTGCGGTGGCGGGTGCGACACAATACAAATGTGCGCGCTCGGCCAGTGAAATATGCGCGCCCAACGGAAAAGCATTCGAATCGAACACGGATACCGCAACGGGACGACCCGTCAAAGCGGCAAACGTGGCCCGTCCCACAAACTGCTCTGCCGCCGATGTCATGGCAACGGTTACGCCAATCCCCGACTGTACGAGTTGGCTCACCAAAGCCGCGGTCTTGTAGGCGGCGATTCCGCCTGTGACACCGATCAGGACTTCACGGTCACTCATGGATTGCGGCCACTCTAGAAAACTCGTATCAGGTTCTTCTGATTAGCCGGCGGTCGGTCAGATGTTCAAAGGATCGATCTCAGGTCCACCACCGCCTTCGTGCAGGTCGCCGGTAATCTTGACTTCGTTCGAGGTATCCAAGAATATCTTGTCCTGCAAGACTTCCTGCAGCACGATTCCCATTTTGTCATCCGATGGCGATTCAATCAACGGCCGGCTGCCCGCGTTCAATTGGACCAAGCGTTTCTGGATCAACGTGGAAAGTTTGAAACGACCACCAACTGTGTTGACGATTTCTTCTTCTTTCAAGATTTCATGCATCGAGTGAATTTCTCCGTGCGGGGATCGATTGTGTTTTTCTCATGTTTATTGCGTTGACTTGCGTGGTGATTCCATGGTTGTCGCAGATAGTTGGGCCTTCAATATCGAACACACATCGGCGACCGCCTGATCCACGGTGTTGTTCTGCACATCGAACTTGTAACGCTCCTTGAATGTCATTTCATGACGAGCCACTTCCATTCGCCGAGCGATCGAATCGTCGCTGTCGGTATCGCGCTCGCGGAGGCGACGTTCCAGTTCCGCCATGCTTCCCGGATGCAAAAAGATGGTGATTGCGTCCTGATGTGATTCGATCACCGTCATAGCGCCTTCGACGTCAATCTCTAAAACTACCCATTTTCCGGCGTTTACACCAGCGGTCACCGTGCGGCGGAGCGTGCCATAATAGTCGCCGCAGTCAAAGACTTCCTGCCATTCCAGAAATTCCTGATTGTCCCGCCGGGCCAAAAACTGGTCTCGAGCAAGAAAGTGATAGTCTTTTCCATCGACCTCGCCTGGTCGCGGTTGGCGAGTGGTCGCGGAAACGCTCAATTGCAGCGGTAAGTCGCATTCGGCGAGCAGTCGCCCCACAACCGTGGATTTGCCTGCCCCCGAAGGTCCAGAAATGATGACTAGTTTTCCAGGGGCAGATCCGTTCACGGCAGTCTACTCGATGTTCTGAATCATCTCGCGGATGCGCTCAATGGCGGCTTTGATATCGATGACGTTGGCGGTAATCTCCGCGTCGTTGGCTTTCGAGCCGATGGTGTTTGTTTCGCGAAACATCTCCTGCGTGACAAACTCCAGCTTCTTTCCCAGGCTTTCATCCGTCGTCATGATCTTGCGAAACTGTACCAGGTGACTGTGTAGACGAACGGTCTCCTCGGCGATGTCACTCCGCTCGGCATAGATGCCTACCTCGCGAATGACGTCTGCCGGTTCGATCTGCACATCATGTTCGGCAAGCATCTTGTTGATTCGGTCGGTCAGACGTTCGCGATACGAATCGACGACCAGCGGCGCGCGTGCTTCGATCTGTTCCAGATGACTCTTGATATCTCGACAATTCACCTCCAAGTCGGCGGCCATCGCCTGGCCTTCGGTGGCACGCATCTTGGAGAGGCCTTCCAGCGCCTCTGTCAGGGTCTGCTTGACGACAGGCCAGACGGCGTCGACATCTTGCTGCACAGCGCGGGAGTCGTTGATCACGCCTGGCAAGGCAAGAAGCAATTCGACCTGTAGTGGCGCTACCCCGTCGAGCGTGTTGCGAAAACTCTGAAGCTGTTGGCAATAGCTTGCCAGAACGCTTTCGTTGAGCAGGACATTGGCTTCCGATTCGTGTTCGATCCGTAGATCGACCTGGACGGTACCACGCCGAATCACAGACCGAACCGTTTCATCAACGCGAGAATCCAATCCACCATAGGCTTCGTTGGATCGCGTGGAGAGCTTAAAGAAGCGACTGTTGACCGTCCGCACATCGGCGGCGACCGAAATCCCGTCGGCCTGTCGCTGTGCCGCTCCGTGCCCTGTCATGCTGAGCAGCAAGTGAGAACGCTCCTTTTTTCGCAGCAGGTGTCAGGCCTGACACGATGATACAGAATTACAAGTCGAGGCTTACTGGCCCGGTGCGGGAACCGTAGAAGGCGGAGTGGTCGTGGGATCATCGGCTGCCGGTACGTCAGATGACGTAGCCGCCGCACCACCGTCTGGCTGCTCTGACGTTGTTGCATCTGGTTCGGTGCTCGGCACCGCGCCTGGATCCGTTCCTGTCCCGCTGCTCTCCGTTCCCAGGCCACCCGTTCCCAGGCCATCTGTTCCCAGGCCATCCGTTCCCAGGCCATCCGTTGCAGTGTCGTCCGCTCCCCTGTCCAAGCTGGTCGACGAATTGCCGTCGCCCAAAACGCTCAACTTGGGCGAGTTAAGCAGTTGTACCGATAACGCGGCAATCACGATCCAGACAGCGGCCGTGCCAATGGTGATCCTGGTGAACATATCGCCAGCTTTGGTGCCGAAGGCACTCTGGCCGCCAGCCCCACCGAACGCACCTGCCAATCCACCGCCACGGCCCCGCTGGATCAGTACCAGCAAGATCAAGAACAGTGCCGTCAGGAACATCATACTCCCTAACAGATATTGCATTTCCTAACTTCCTTATGCGGGAGCCGTTGATCGAAGTCTATCGTCGGCCTGTGTCTAATCTCTTCATCTCCGGCGTTTCCGCCGCCAGTGGCAGGTCAATTCCTCGCACCCGAAATGATACCGATGAAATCTTCGACTTTCAGCGAGGCACCCCCGACCAAGGCACCATCAATATTTGGCTGACCGAGCAACTCGGCTGCGTTGCCTGGCTTGACGCTGCCGCCGTATTGAATTCGCAATTGGTCAGCAACATCGGAATTGTAACGGGTTTTCAGCAAACTGCGAAGATCGGCATGGACTTCCTCGGCCTGAGCTGGGGTCGCCACTTTGCCAGTCCCGATGGCCCAGACGGGTTCGTAGGCAATCACGATTTGCTGCATCTGCTCGGCGGACAAGCCGGCCAGCGAGCCTTCCACCTGTGCCTTCACAACGGACTGAGTTTGCCCCGCTTCTCGTTGGTCCAGCGTTTCGCCCACACAAACGATGGGCAGCAGGCCGGATGCCAAGGCCGCGAGCACTTTACGGTTGACCGCATTGTCGGTCTCACCCAGGACGTGGCGTCGTTCGCTGTGGCCCAAGATAACGTACTTGCAGCTCACGTCTTGCAACATGCCAGCACTGATTTCGCCGGTAAACGCACCACCCGATTCGTGGTACATGTTCTGGGCACCCAAGGCAACGTTGGACCCGGAAAGAGCCTGGCTAACGGCATCCAGGTAGACGCTGGCGGGGCAAACTGCGACGTCGACGTCCGTGGTATCGCCCAACTGTTTGACCACGCCACTGGCCAACGCAACCGACTCGGCTCGCGTCAGGTTCATTTTCCAGTTGCCGGCAACAAACTTCTTTCGCATCCAGACCACTCCCACCGCCGCAGTTTTGAAATCGGTACAAGCCGCCGAGTTTAACAAAACGGAAGTGGATTCGTCGAGGCCCGTTTGCGAAACCCCTTGTCTGAGGCCGCTTTAGGGTCAAAAGTTCAGGCATTGGGGCGATAGCTTGGTTTGCCTGGAATTGCAGTTCTCATGCTCACCAACAGTTTTCCGCACGTTACGTACAATGTCCGCAGATCGTCTCCGCCGAACGTACAATTGGTGATCGTGTCGACAGGCGTTTCGCGGAATGCCAGCAGTTTTCCCTGAGGCGAAACAACGTGGATTCCCGGTTTGGTGTCCAGCGTCTCGCTCGTCTTGCGTGTGTCGTGCAGACCGGCTGCCACACACAAATTGCCTTCGGCGTCGATGCACATGCCATCGCCGCTGCGGCCTGGATAGAAGTTGATCAGTATCCGGCCGCTCGAAATAGTACCGTCTTCGGCAAGATCGAAGGCCCGAATGTCACGATGGCGACCCGCATCCGGATGGGCTTCGATCAAATACAACGTTTTGTCGTCCGGTGAGGTGACAATTCCGTTGGGCATGTGTACGTCGGGCCATGCGAGCAGCCGATGGACACCGCCATCAGGGTCAATTCGATAGACGCCTTTGGGATTCTCGCCGGCCGGGTCGTCGACCGCCGATCGCGAGGTAAAGTAGATCCGCCCGGCTCGGTCCAAGCAGACGTCGTTGGGCTTAGCCAGCGGTTTTCCGGCGAATCCGTCCACCAACACGTCACGCCGTCTGGTCGTTGGATCGGTACGTGTGACCCGCCGCGAGCCACCCTCGCAGGCGATCAGCCTCCCCTGCGGATCGAAGGCGAGTCCGTTGGTTTCATTGCTGCCTGTTTGATACGTCGTGAGTTGTTTGCCGGCCGGGTCCCATTTCAGGATCTTGCTGACGGGGACGTTCGTGAAGAGCAGATTTCCTGCACGGTCGACTGCGGGCCCTTCGGTGAATACTTCGTCGTCCTTGATTTCGGCGAGAATCTCGACCTTTCCCAGCAAATCAGTGGAACGCAAATTGTGGTATCGGTCAGCGGCACGGACAACGCCTCCGCAAGCGGCCAGGCCTGTCGCGACGGTCGTTGTTTGGAGGAATTGGCGTCGGGTCTGATGAGGCAGATTCATATTTCGCATGGGCAAAATCGCTCCGGGCGGATGGGATGGTGGCGGGCAACTTGACTCATTTGTAAAGTAACACCTGGATACAAGCTTTCTAGGCCGAATGACTCGGTGAAGCAAGTTTTACGAATATGAATTTTCCAACATGAAAACGGACAACCTCATGAATTCCCAAAGTCACGATGCCGGCGAAGCGGCCGATGTCGAGCCGAAAGAGTCGCTCAACTTCATTGAACAGATCGTTGAAGCTGATTTGAAGTCAGGAAAATGGAATGGCCGCGTTCACACTCGGTTTCCCCCCGAACCCAACGGCTACTTGCATATCGGACACGCCAAGAGCATCTGCCTGAATTTTGGTTTGGCGAAGAAATACAACGGCAAATGCAACCTCCGTTTCGACGACACGAATCCCAGCAAGGAAGAACAGGAATATGTCGATGCAATCAAGGCCGATGTCCGTTGGCTGGGATTTGACTGGGAGGACCGAGAGTTCTTTGCATCGGATTATTTTGACCAGTTGCACGACTGGGCAGTCCAGCTGATCAACGAAGGCAAGGCGTTTGTCTGTGACCTGACCTTCGACGAAATGCGCGAGCATCGTGGCACACTGACCGAACCTGGCCGGGAGAGCCCGCATCGCAATCGCACCGTCGAAGAGAATCTGAATCTGTTCTCCCGGATGCGGTCTGGCGAATTCCCAAATGGAAGCCGCACACTTCGCGCCAAGATCGACATGGCTCATCCAAACGTGAACCTCCGCGACCCAGTGATGTACCGTATCATGCACGCGAGTCATCATCGCACCGGCGACAGATGGTGCATCTATCCGATGTACGACTACACGCATGGCGAATCGGATTCGATAGAACGCATCACGCATTCGATTTGCACGCTGGAATTTGAAAACCATCGCCCCCTCTACGATTGGTTTTGTGACGCCCTGGGAATCTACCATCCGCAACAATACGAGTTCGCGCGGCTGAACCTGACCTACACCATGATGAGCAAACGGCGGTTGCTCGAATTGGTCACTGAGAACCTGGTCGCCGGTTGGGATGATCCCCGGATGCCGACCATCTCCGGCTTGCGTCGCCGGGGCTACACGCCCGCCGCGATTCACGAATTCTGCCACCGGATCGGCGTAACCAAATTCGACGGCGTCACGGACATTGCGCTGCTGGACCACTGCTTGCGCGACGACTTAAACGCGCACGCCCCACGCGTCATGGCGGTGCTAAAGCCGCTGCGTGTGGTCATCGAAAACTATCCGGAAGGACAGACGGAAGAATGCGAGGGCGCGAATAATCCGCAAGATCCATCGGCCGGCACGCGCAAGATCCCGTTTTCGCGCGTGATCTACGTCGAACAGAGCGACTTCATGGAAGACCCGCCTAAGAAATTCTTCCGCTTGGGGCCCGGCCGCGAAGTTCGGCTGCGCAACGCCTATTTTGTGACCTGTACGGACTTCACCAAGAACGACGCCGGTGAAGTGATCGAGATCCGTTGCACGTACGATCCGGAAACACGAGGTGGCGCGGCACCTGACGGACGCAAAGTCAAAGGGACCATCCACTGGGTGTCCGAGGAACACGCCATCGACGCCGAAGTTCGGCTGTACAGCCATCTGTTCCACAAGGAAGACCCTGACGATGTGGAAGAGGGGCAGGATTGGCGGAGCAACCTGAATCCCGATTCGCTGGAAGTCCTGACGGACTGCAAGCTGGAACCGAGTCTCTCTGGTGCGAAGCCCGGCACGCAATATCAGTTCGAGCGGCTGGGGTATTTCTGCGTCGACGCCGATTCGGCCGACGACAAACTCGTCTTCAACCGTACGATCACGCTCCGTGACAGCTGGGCGAAGGTGGCGAAGAAGTGATGGACCAAGTTGACACTTTCAAAATACCGGCATATGATCGCCAAACGTGTGGTGCGCATTGCCTTTAGGGGCGGTGCTCTCTTCTTAAAGCAGATGCGACGAGTGAGCTGCCATGGGCCTGTTTGACGGGTATGAACATATCGTCCGGCAAAATGAATTGCTGGCACCTTTCACCTGGTTTCGCCTGGGTGGCCCCGCCGAGTACTTTGCGGAGCCAACGTCGGTCGAAGAACTGGCGGCGCTCGTCGCTCGCGCCAACGAAGCGGGTCTGCCTATCGGTGTGATTGGCGGTGGATCGAATCTGCTGATTCGCGACACACGAGTCAAGGGCCTGGTATTGCACCTTGCTGCACCGGCCTTTTGTCAGATCGACGTCCAAGGAAACGTCGTCACCGCAGGTGGCGGTGCCAAACTGGGGCACGTGATTTCGGCCACCGTCGGCGAAGGACTGAGCGGCCTCGAAGAGCTGGTCGGAATTCCAGGATCCGTCGGCGGTGCCTTGCGCAGCAATGCTGATGCCGGTGGTGCTGATATTGGAAAGTGGACTCGCAGCGCGACCGTGATGAAGCGAACCGGCGAGATCGTGGTTCATGATCGCGACGCACTGCGATTCGCGTATCGAAGCAGTAGCTTGGACGAATTGGTCATTTTGAATGCTGAATTGGAACTCGAAACGGGCGATTCGGCCGAGATCACGAAGCGATTACAGAAGCTCTGGATCATTAAGAAGGCCAACGAACCACAAGGTACTTACAACGCCGGTTGCATTTTCAAAGACGTGGGTGGCGTGAGCGCCGCAAGCCTGATTGAGAATGCCGGGCTGCGTTCATCCGGAGTCGGCAAGGCAGTCGTCTGCGACGAGAATGCCAATTTCATCATCGCCGAGCCAGGTGCCACGTTCGACGACGTCTGCGGCCTGATCGAACTCCTCAAGAGCGGCGTCGAAGATCGTTTGGGTGTCGAGCTCGAAACGTCCATCGATATCTGGTAATGCGTGCCATTTCTTTTATTTGGCATTCTCATCCCACTTTTCTTGCTTTCTTCCTTTTGCGTAGCTTGCATGGCATCGCTGGCAGAAAATCGCGATTCTGCCATATGCGATGCTTTGGTATGCTCTCGCTGTTACGGAGGACACGATGGCTGCTAGCAGTAGGCGAAAGAAAAGTGGTAAGGCGACTAGCGACGGGATCGGCTCCCTGCTTGGTCCGGTTGTCAGCATTTCGCCGAATCTGCTCCTGGGTGTGATGTTGCTGCTGGCGTGTACGATCGGCGGTGTCCTGGGCTGGAAGAAATGGGGGAAGCCGGCGCTCGTTCAAACCGCTACCGCGCTTCGCGTTGACCAGATCAGTGCGACGCGACAACCAACCTGGATCAAAGCGGACGTATGCAGCGAGGCGTTTCGTGATGGAAGTTTGGGCGAACTGTCGTCGTTGGATCATGAATTGGCCTACAAGGTTTTTCGGGCGTTCGAACTGCATTCGTGGGTAGCCAAGGTGAATCGTGTCAACAAGGGTCCAAAGGGTCGAGTCGACGTCGACTTGCGTTACCGTCGACCCGTCGCCTGGGTGGAAATCCCCAGCTCGATGTCGCCGCAAGACGAAAGTGGCATTTTGCCAATCGATGCCGAGGCTGTGTTGCTGCCTCCCACGGATTTTCAAGAAGCGGCGATCCCCATGCTACGGATCACTATTGATGAGTTGATTCCCTGGGGTCCCGTCGGTACGACGTGGCCCGATCCACGCGTCGTGGGTGCCGCGCAGCTGGCGGCCTTAGTAGAAGGGAATTGGCAGCAGATGCAGTTGCATGGAATTGCGATTGTAGCGCCGCCTGCGGAAGTTCGATCGAGCGGTCCCGCCGTCTACGAACTGACCACACGGAGTGGCCATCGGTTTATCTGGGGGAGTGCGCCGGGACGTGAAATCGTCGGCGAAGCATCAACTACCCAGAAAATCCAGTTGCTGCGGAGGCTGGCAGCAGAGATGGGTGCCACCGGGCCGACACAACGTTGGGAAATCGACCTGCGCAACGGCGAACGCGCCCTCTCCGGAGCGAGAACCGCCAGCCGAGCTAACAGGCAATCGAGATAGTTGACCGGGTTGACGTGGTCCATCCTCCGCGATAAACCCGGTTAAGGTGTTAGCGGAACACCGCGCGGCCTTCGGTAGCTTTCCCAAAAACTCATCCCCCCGAACAGGAGCCCCAATGTCGACGTTGGCGGAGCAGATGGCAGACGATACGTTGGAGGCGCAGACGTTTTCACGCAAACATCTGGTTGTCGAACTCGGCATGTCCGCTTCGAGCGTAGCCGAATTGGAAGAGAACATCGACATGGTGGAGTTCGCGATCGCCGGCGGTAAGTCAGACGAAAACGTCGAACTGCTGACACGACTTTGGGGGGCATACCTGGGCGAGGTGTTGATTCATGCTTCGGGTGGTTCCTGGATCGAAAAGGATGGCCGGCCGGCCGTGCGGGGAGCCAACGGGATCGCTTTTCCACACGACCAGATCCAGAGGCGAATGATCGCAAGATCAGAAAATAATCTGGCGACCTATTTCGCCGAGATGATCAAACAACTGTAACTCGGGTGAGGTGACCATGCGTCTGTGCCGATTTTGTTTCAACGATCGTGATTGGGTTGGCTTTTACGAAGACGAGCGTGTGATCCCATTGTCATCGGTCGCGCGAGCTCACACTGTTGCCACGAAAGAGAACACGGTTCTGCCGATTGGCGATAGTGTGATCGACTTTCTCCCACCGGGTGGGGCGGCATACGAAACGACCAGGAAACTGGCTGACTTTCTGGCCAGCGACCAGTGCGATTTGCCTGACGACGCGACGTTGCCGCTCGACCAGGTTCAACTATTGTTACCGATTCCGCGTCCCCGCAAGCTATTCCTGTTGGCCGGGAATTACGCCAAACACATCGAAGAGGGGGGCGGCATCGCGGCCGAGCGGGCTGAGACGTTTCCCTATGTGTTCATGAAGCCGCCCACCACGACGCTGACCGACCCCGGCCGGCCAGTGATCATTCCGGACGTTTCGCCGAATCACGTCGATTGGGAATTGGAACTGGCAGTGGTGATCGGCAAGAAAGCCAAGGGTGTCGCGGAAGCGGACGCATTGGATTATGTCGCTGGATATACGGTGATCAACGATATTTCGAATCGCGTATTTCGACCGAATCCGGGGCGTAAGGAACGCGCCAAAGATGGGTTCTTCGATTGGTTGCATGGTAAATGGCACGACAGCTTCTGCCCCTGTGGACCTTGCGTGACAACGCCAGACGAGATTCCGGATCCGCAGACCTTGGATCTCAAGCTGAGCGTCAACGGCAAGGTCCAACAAGATGCCTCAACGGCGCAACAGATTTTTCCCGTGGCTGCAGTGATCGAATTCATCTCGAGTTTCGTGACGCTGGAGCCGGGCGACATCATATCGACGGGCACCGCGCAAGGCGTCGGACACACGACGGGATCTTATCTGAAGCCTGGTGATCAGATCGAAGCATCGATCAGTTCGATAGGTCTGTTGAAAACGCCGGTGGAAGCGGAATCGCCGGAATGAGGCGACGCAGCGTGCGATGGAATAAGGCAACTCCCGATTAATAACATACCGTTGCTTGGTGTTTTCGATTACCCTCCCGAGACGTAGTGTGTGTTGATTTTTAGAGAGTCTCATGGAGGG
>NYXM01000130.1 GCA_002685655.1 Planctomycetaceae bacterium | reverse complement strand
TTCACTGACTGGCAACAGTGAAACAAAACTGCCCTCCAAAAACTAGCTCAGTTCACCAGGAAATGCCAACTTTGGCGCGGCCTAGAGCCACTCCCGGAACTGGCCGACGCTGTATCACAAAATGGGGATCAATCCCAACGCTACGACAGTCCACGATCTTACAGGCCGCCCGCGATATCTGGTCGACGACGACCATCTGCCGATGCGGGAATTGATTTAGCGAGGCCGTGACTTGGGCCGGCACGAGCTATCGTTCGGTTGCAGTGACCCGCTCCCCGACCAACCTGCGGTCGGTGCCCGTCGCTGAAGCCTCGACTCATTTGTAAAGTAGGACCTGATACAAGCTTTCAAGTCTTCATTCCGTGTCTTCCGTGGGCGTTTATTGACGGCCAGGTTGGGCGGATTGATCTGGATACGGGCGAAACCCCCTTGCCAGCCTTGAGTGATTCCGTAAAAATGGGCGATTCCCTGAATTGTTTAGGACCCCGGCGTAGATGCCACCGACTTTTAGGAGCGTTACCGGATGGCTCGTTATCATGGCCCCAAGGCGAGAGTCAATCGTCGACTTAAAGCTCAAGTTTACGAAGATAGCGGCGCGCGGCGCGCCACGGATCGTCGCGACAATCCTCCGGGTATGCACACGCGCCCACGGCGTCCGTCGAACTATGGGCTGGCGTTGGCCGAAAAGCAAAAGATCAAGCATTACTATGGCTTGGGCGAGCGGCAGTTGCGACGTTACTTTGGCGATGTCTCTCACAAGAAAGGCAACACCGGCGAACTGTTGATGATGATGTGCGAGGGGCGTTTCGATAACGTGCTCCGACGGGCCGGTGTGGCGAAGACACGCCCGCAAGCTCGGCAAGGCATCACACACGGCCATTTCTATATCAACGGCGTCAAGGTGACCAAGCCGTCATATCAAATGAGCCCCGGCGACGTGATCACCGTTCGAAACAAAGAAAAAATCCAGCATCTGTATCAGTTTACGAGTCAGGAAGCTAGCGCCGAGCCAGTCGATTGGGTCACGTTCGACCCGGAGACGCTTCGTGCGACCGTGCAGGGATTACCGGGCCCAAGCGATATCAGCCTGCCCGTCGACGTAAATATCGTGATCGAATTCATGTCGCGCTAACGCGACTCTCCCGCGAAGACGATTCAAATTGACGGTAACAGCTAGAATGCTGTTGCCGTCAGTTCGGTTCTTGCGAAACATCTTTACGCCAATTCCGTCGGGCGGCAGCCGAGCGGTAACCCGAAGCGCGAGCGAGGAACAGCACACAGTAACCCGAAGCATGAGCGAGGAACGGCACTCAATTCCTTGCTCACGCTCTCGCGCTTCTGGTTACGATCGGTTGTCCAACAAAGTCGCAATTCTCAAAATCAACGGACGAAGGGATGCAATGCACACACAACTCGCCGTTCTGGGGGGAGGGCCTGGCGGTTACGCGGCAGCCTTTCTCGCCGCTGATGAAGGCATGGATGTTACGCTGGTCGAGATGGAGCCCCGGTTGGGCGGAACGTGCCTGCTGCGCGGCTGCGTTCCATCCAAGGCCCTTCTGCATGTCGCACGGGTGATCAGTGAAGTCGAGGAACTCAGCGCGGACTGGGGTGTCACCTACAACGCACCTAAGATCGACATCGACAAAGTTCGCGCTCGCAAAGACAAGATCATTTCGACGCTGGCCGGAGGACTCAAGCAACTCGCTAAACGACGCAAGGTGACCGTCATCAACGCTCGCGGCATCCTCGAAGACGCTAAGACTCTGCTTCTGAAGGGTGATCACAAGTCGATCCCTGAAGGCGGCAAACTGACGTTCGACAAGTTGATCTTGGCGACTGGCTCGATGCCTGCGATGCCGGTCACTTTTAA
This sequence comes from Planctomycetaceae bacterium, assembly GCA_002685655.1. The sequence continues at coordinate 8,909 of NYXM01000130.1, read as the reverse complement.
CATCGGCTCGCCGCGCGTCCTGAATTCCACGGGCGCACTCGAATTGGCCGATCTGCCCGACACCATGCTAGTGATTGGCGGCGGCTACATCGGTTTGGAAATGGGCACGGGCTACGCTCAGCTTGGATCTAAGGTCAGCGTGGTAGAGCTGACCGACGGCTTACTACCGGGTGCCGATCGCGATCTGGTCAAGCCATTGGAGCGGCGACTCAAAGGGCTGTTTGAAGATCACATTTTCTTGAACACCAAAGTCGGCTCGATTTGCGACGTCGGCGAAGCGGTCGAGGTCACCTTCGAGGGACCGGGGAAATTCGGTGTCGAGCGATTTGATCGTGTATTGGTTTCGGTAGGGCGCCAGCCCAGTTCGCAAGGTCTCGGTTTGGAAAACACCAGAATGCAGGTCGACCAGCATGGCTTCATCCAATGTGACCAACAGCAGCGAACAGCCGAAGAAAATATTTTTGCGATTGGTGATGTCGCTGGCCAGCCGATGCTGGCGCACAAGGCTACGCACGAGGCCAAAGTCGCGGTGGAGGTGGCCTTGGGAAAATCGGTTGAATTCGACAAGGTCGCCATTCCCGCCGTCGTCTTCACAGATCCCGAAATCGCTTGGGCTGGCATGACCGAGGAACAGGCCAAACGCGAAGGACGCGAATACCAGGCAGCCATTTATCCCTGGGCGGCCAGTGGTCGAGCGCAAGCGATCGGCCGAACGGATGGCCTGACCAAATGGCTGATTGATCCCAAAACGAGCCGCGTGCTCGGCTGCGGACTGGTGGGGGTGGGAGCTGGTGAGTTGATTGCCGAGGCGGTCCTAGCAATCGAAATGGGATGTGAAGTCCGAGACCTGACCGAGTCGATCCACCCGCATCCGACGCTCAGTGAAACGCTGATGAATGCCGGCGAGGTCTTTTTTGGCACTGCGACGGAAATCTATAAGCCGAAGCGTTCTAAATGAGTCGGCAGCGATGTACGCCCAGCAGTGCGGTAAGCTGCCACCAGGGAGCGTGAGCGACACTGTTTCGGCACCGCCTCTGGCCGCAACAAAAGAAGGTCCTCGAACACCACAAAGTAGCCATCTTGCTCCGTCGGGATGAGCCTAATGGGTGAACGGTGGAGCAGCAATTCGACTCCAGCCGCATCATGACGTCAGGCGAGGAAGGCTCATCCCGACCCCTTGCAAAGTGATTACATTACAGCGAGATGGCTGACTGCATCCTATGATCCAAGCTCATTTTTGCGACACGATTCGCCAGCAGCGATGGATGCGTCGATTTCGAAAGTCCTCGGGGACAGTCTGTTTGCTGATCTCGTGAATCTGCGCCGAAGCGATGCTGTCCGCGTCCAGTTTGAAACGTCGAAAATTGTTTGAAAAGAAAACGAGCCCTTGCGGGTTCATCTGCCCAAGCACGGCGTTTAGCAGTGCAACATGATCACGTTGAAGGTCCCAGTCTTCCTCGGTACGTTTGCTATTGGAGAATGTCGGAGGATCGACGACGGCCAGATCGTAGGTCTCACCGGTTGCCAGTTGTTGCAGAAACTGCCGAGCGTCGCTGCGAATAAACAGATGCTGACCGCCACGGAATTCATTCAACGACATATTGCGACGGGCCCAGTCGAGATTTGACCGTGAAAGGTCGACCGTCGTCGTGTGCACCGCGCCGCCGCTGGCGGCGTACACACTGAACGAACCGGTGTAGCCGAACAGGTTGAGGAACCTGGTATCGGTGGCTGCCTCGCGGACCATCTGCCGGGTCGTGCGATGGTCCAGGAATAAGCCCGTATCAATATAGTCCGAAAGATTCACGATAAACTTCAAGCCGCCCTCCTTCACCGTGACTTCGTGGTGACGATCGGACACTTGTTCGTGTTGCTTAATCCCGCGCTGGCGTTGGCGACTCTTAAAAAACACGTTACCTCGTTTGACGTCCAACGCGTCGCTGGCCGTTTGCTGCATGAGATCGAGCCAATCTGCATGTTGCGCGGCATCACGATCGTGCGGTCGTTCATACTCGGTGATGTGTAAATGATCTTCGTAGCAATCGACGATCAGCGGAATCTCGGGGATGTCGCGTTCGTACAAACGAAAACAAGTGATCCCTTGTCGAGTTGGCCAGCGCCGCAGATGCCGCGCCCGCTTCTTCAGACGACTACGAAACAGTTCGGCTTGTTCTCTCGCCTTGGCGTTGACTCCGCCGAAGACTGGGATGAGCTCGGGGCGCATCGGCTGCGGTGATTGCATTGCGCCGGCCACCTCGACTTGAGTGGAACGAGGGGGTCGGGAGTCTCTTTCAGGCGTAGCTCGTTTCAAAGTAGAAAGACTGTCATCCGAAAAAGACTCCCGACCCCTTTCAGCAATCTCAGTGACAGGGGCATCGGGATCGGTCACTCGTGCCCGCCCTGGCCGTGGTCCGTGAAACTGAAAGTAGGTGCACTGGATCCGCCCGTTGTACAGCTTACGTCGCCGGTCTGCCGAGCGACCAATTAGTGATTCGAACCTCGGATACGCCGTCAAGATGTAATGCGACCACGTCGGTAACTTCCGCAAGACTAACGGAATCGACTCGTACAACGACTCCCATTGCTCATGATCGCCAAGGCGTTCGCCGTACGGAGGATTCGTAATCACGCAGCCGTATGATCGTTTGCTAGTCAGGCGATCAAACGGGCGCACTTGAAAATGCGTTTGATCGGCAACACCGGCTTGTTCAGCATTAAAGCGTGCGATTTCCAAAACCTCTGGATCGATGTCGGTGCCCATCAGGCGTTCGGGAAGGTCCGGCAGCGCGATGTCGCGTGCTTCGGTTCGGGCATCTCTCCAAATCTGGGGATCAATGTCAGGCCACTCTTCCGCCGCAAAACTGCGGTTCAAGCCTGGTGCGATGTTACGACCGATCATGGCCGCTTCGATGGGGATCGTGCCACTTCCGCAGAACGGATCGATCAGCGTGCGTTCGGGGCGCCAAAAGCTCAGTTGAATCAGCGCTGCCGCCATGGTCTCTTTCAACGGCGCCGTCGCAGCGAATTGGCGGTACCCTCGCTTGTGGAGGCTGGGGCCCGTCGTGTCGATTGTCAGCGTCGCGACATTTTCGAGCAAGGCGATTTCAATCTTGTACGTCGGCCCGGATTCAGGCAGTTCTGGCGTACGATGAGCGGCCAGCAGGCTTTCGACCACAGCTTTTTTCACGGCACGTTGGCACGCCGGGACACTGGACAACTGAGAACGCACGGACCGTCCGATGACGGGAAACGACGCCTCCGTACCGATCCATCTGTCCCAGGCAATCGCTTTGGTCGTATCGAAGAGCGCGTCGAAATCCTCGGCTGGAAAGGACGCCATCCGCACCAACACCCGATCTGCCGTACGGAGCCACAAATTCGTGCGGCAGATCGCGGCGTCATCCGCCGAAAAGAGAATGCGACCAGGACCGACAATGGTCCCCTCATAGCCAAGTGCTTTAAGCTCTCGGCGGACAACGGCTTCCAACCCAAACGCGGTCGTTGCGATCAAATCCAGAGGAGCATTCATGCGCGTTTGTGCTGAGCGGACTTCGGGGCGTGGAGTGAGTTCATGTTCCCAGCGCGGGACCAGATCGACAACCGTGCAGCATGCCGCTTTCGACAAGTTTGACGATTCTCGAGAATCTGAGCCGTGCCCCATAAAAACTAGCGAGATACAGCGCTAGGCCGTCAGAAGCGACCCTTTGCAGAGGCTAGTCAAGGTGTTGGCGATCATGCCATCCAGGTGAGCCTGGTCGACGCGTTGAAACTTCTGACCGTTCTGAGGCATCGTCAATTCACCCTTGGCAATGGCCGTCTGAATCTTGTCAAACAGCAGAGCGCGGTCGTGCTGCGAATCGAGCAGAGCGACAAGATAACAGCAGAATTCGTCGAGATTACAATTCTCGTGGCGCTGATTGGTGACCGAAATGCCAGACGAGGCTTGCAGTCGGGCCAAGGGCGTTGCCAATGGACGCTTACTGACCAGATTGGCGACCGTGGGTGGGTGTACATAATAATCGAGAAGTCCGGCTGCGAAGACGCCCATCAATGTCCGAGCGGTATCATCAACGTTCAGATGATCCCAAGACTCGCCACCGTGACCGACGGTGGCAAGCCGTTGGATACTTGCCGTATGTAGTTCGTCCATGGTGATCGGTCGTGGCCAGCGATTGCTCAGGTGCTCTAACGCCGCCATAGCCAAGGGGGAACCGGTCGAAATCTCACCTCGACGCATATGTAAAGTGAGCGGCTCGTTCGAGTCAAAGCTGGGTTTGACCGGCGTGGGGCAGCTGGTCAACGAGAGTTGGAATTTCCGGAGATCTTCTGGCCCTAAATTCCGCGTCACGGCTACACTCTGGTGGCAAAGCAGCGTTGTGCGAAACTTCCTGTTGCGGAGAAAGTCCATGTACTGCTGCTGCTGGACCAGTGGAATACCAGCCAGAGCATCTCTTGCCTGGGCGGACAGGTGCATCGACAACATGGTTGTCAAATCAGTGTCGGCGATGAATTGCAGGCCGCCGGCCTCGGCACGCTCGACGAATTCGTAGAAGTAGATCGGGTGGTTATGATCTTCCAAGTGGTCGTGATAGAAATACTGATCATCCGCGGTGGAAATGAAATCCAATTCTTCCCGCAGCACCTGGCCGTACGCTGTATCAGTGGAACAATTTTCTGTCATGAAACGGAGCATGGAGCGAGCTTGTGAGATCCGCTCTTCGGGCCGTTCAAGCTTAGAAACATGATAGAGCATCATATCGCGGATCGTGCCGCGAAAATTCCAGCCCGGCAATACATTATGCGAGACTAATGCCACACCATTGCAAGACAGGTTGTCTTTGCAGATCGCCATGATCTTTTCCTGGACATTCTCCGGCACCCAGGAATAGACGCCATGGCACAAGATGTAGTCGAATTGTCCCCAGGAGGCGTCGATATCCAAGAGGTCAGCTTGACGCAGTTCGATATTGTCTAAGCCGAGAGTCGTGATGATCGACTGACCCTGGTTAACTTGTCGCTCTGATAGATCAACTCCGACAAATTCGCTTTGTGGAAGCTCCATCGCTTGGGGAGTCAGATTCGAAGCGGAGGCGCATCCCAATTCCAGGACCCGACAATCAGGGATCGGTTGCGGGTGCATACCAAACAGGGTGGCGACCGCTTCCAGCTTTCGTACGTGGGCCGCTGGATGTGATTGCACCGCATAAGGAACCTGGTCGTATGAGTTTGGGCTCATGGAGTCGTCCGCCTGGTTTAGGAAACGGAAAAGGATCAACAGGAGTTCATCGCCCGAAATCTGCCCGGATGGCGGATGCGTGGCCTGATTGATTCTTCGACAGCAGTGGGTTTCCCCATTCGGTCCAATATGTATGGCAAATGCGGTCAAGCCGATCGATCGAAATGCGCGGCGACAAAATCGGCATATTCCTCATATTCTTCAATTCAGGTATAGGCCAGCATCTCCTAGAGGGGTCACCATTAGAATCTGAGCCCCTTTGACCGGAAGCTGATAATCGTGACAATGGGAGCACGTTTTTGAAAGATGATTTGTGCGACGATCCCTGCGTCTATTCTGTACGCTCGAAGATCCGTCCTCGCGCGAACGCAGGCTCAATCGAACCGCGTCGTCTCCTGCAGGCCGACTGACTCCTGTTATTTGACGGGTTGCAAATGACAGGCCGGCGATCACCAGCTGTTTCTGACGCTCGCAAGAGGTTTGTCTATGTCCAATGTGAATACGGTCTCTCACGATGATGCCAAACATCGTGATCCGTTTGTCGAACATGTCGCAGATTCGGATCCGGTGGAAACGCAAGAGTGGCTGGATTCTCTCGAATACGTGCTCAGCAGTCGCGGTCCCGAACGGGCTCGGTACTTGCTCTCGGTCATTGAGCAGAAGGCTCGCAAGGCCGGTGTCGATCGACCGATGGCGATGAATACGCCGTACATCAATTCGATTCCCGCAGACAAGCAACCACCGTATCCTGGTAATCGGGAAATCGAACGCCGAATCAAGAGCATCATTCGCTGGAATGCGATGGCGATGGTCGTCCGTGCAAACCGTCAGGCGTCTGGTATCGGTGGCCATATTTCGACATTTGCGTCAGCGGCCACTCTGTACGAGGTCGGTTACAACCACTTTTTCCGCGGTCGCGGCGAATCGGGCTTCGACGGCGATCAGATCTACATCCAAGGACACGCCTCGCCGGGAGTCTACTCCCGCGCATATTTGGAAGGCAGGCTGACCGAAGAGAACCTGATCAACTTTCGCCGTGAACTCCAGCCGGAAGGTGGTCTGTCATCGTATCCGCATCCATGGCTGATGCCCCATTTCTGGGAGTACCCGACGGTTTCGATGGGCTTGGCCCCAATCATGTCAATCTACCAAGCGCGATTTAACGAGTATCTGCTCGATCGGGGACTCAAGGACACGTCGAATCAAAAAGTGTGGGCGTTTCTTGGTGACGGCGAATGCGACGAACCGGAAGCACTGGGTGCCATCACACTGGCCTCGCGGGAAAAGCTGGACAATCTGATCTTCGTCATCAACTGCAACTTGCAGCGGCTCGACGGCCCCGTCCGCGGCAACTCGAAGATCATCCAGGAACTGGAAGCCATCTTCCGCGGCGCAGGCTGGAATGTCATCAAAGTGATTTGGGGCGACGACTGGGACCCACTGTTGAGCGCCGACAAACAAGGGCTGTTGGCCAAGCGAATGGAAGAGGTCGTTGATGGCCAATATCAGAAGTACACGGTCAGCACTGGCTCGTACATTCGCGATCACTTTTTCGGCCACTATGAAGAACTGAAGCAGATGGTCGCCAATTATTCGGACGACAAACTAGAGAGTATGCGACGCGGAGGGCATGACCCGGAAAAAGTTTTTGCGGCGTATCAAGCGGCCGTCAATCATAGCGGCCAGCCAACTGTCATCCTCGCCAAAACCATCAAGGGCTACGGCCTGGGCGAAGCAGGTGAAGGTCGGAACATCGCGCACAACCAAAAGAAGCTTAATGAAGAAGAGTTGCTGGAATTCCGCAGTCGTTTTGGGATTCCAATCTCTGACCAAGACGTGATTAGCGCGCCATTTTATAAGCCGGCTGAAGACAGCGTTGAAATAAAATACCTGAAGCAGCGCCGCGAGGAGTTGGGCGGATTCGTTCCCAGCCGCCCAACGACAGCGCCAGCCATGAAGGTCCCTAGGCTCGAAGACTATCGCAAGATTATTGATCGCGACGCGGGCAAGGAAATCTCGACAGCAATGGGCATCGTCCGGCTGCTCGAGAAGCTCTGCAAAGACAAGCAAATCGGCAAGCAGATCGTGCCGATTGTACCAGACGAATCGCGTACATTCGGAATGGAAGGCATGTTTCGTCAGGTTGGCATTTATGCGCACGCGGGCCAACTCTACGAACCTGCCGATTCGGACAAGGTGTTCTACTATAAAGAAGCACAGGACGGTCAGATCCTGGAAGAAGGGATCACCGAAGCTGGTTCGATGGCGTCGTTCATTGCCGCCGGCACAGCCTATAGCCAGCACGGCATCAACATGATTCCATTCTTTGTCTATTACTCGATGTTCGGCTTCCAGCGGATCGGAGATCTGATCTGGGCTGCTGCCGATTGTCGCGCAAAAGGGTTCTTGATCGGCGGAACGGCGGGCCGAACGACGCTCAACGGTGAAGGCCTTCAACATCAGGACGGTCACAGCTTACTCAACGCAATCGCCTTCCCAACGGTTCGCGCCTACGACACCGCGTTTCACTACGAGACGGCCGTCGTCATCTTTGAAGGCTTGAAACGCATGTATGAAGACGGCGAGACGGCTATGTACTATCTGACTGTCGAGAATGAAAACTACCCCATGCCAGAAATGACGGAAGGCTGCGAAGAGGGCATTATCAAGGGCATGTATAAGTATTCGAGCGTCGAGGCGGCCAGCGGCAAGCATCGGGTTCAACTGTTCGGAAGTGGTGCCATTCTCCGCGAAGCACTTCGAGCCCAGCAGATACTGGCCGACAATTATGGCGTCTCCAGCGATGTCTGGAGCGTGACCAGTTACACTCAGTTGCGGCGCGAAGCGCAAGCTTGTCGACGATGGAATCTCTTGCATCCCGATCAGGAACCGCGAAAGTCGTACCTGGAAACAACCGTCGATGGCCTGCAAGGTGCATTCCTCGCGGCCTCAGACTATGTGTGCGCTCTTCCGGAACAATTGACGCCCTGGATCCCGGGCGTATACCGCGTGCTTGGAACCGATGGCATGGGCCGCAGTGAAACGCGCCAGGCATTGCGGCGGCACTTCGACGTGGATGCCGAAAGCATCACATTGGCCGCCCTTCACGAACTGCAAATGAACGGCGACATCACAGCAAAAGTCGTCGCTCAGGCAATTAAGGAGTTGGACATCGACCCCGAAAGGACCGACCCGCTGATGGCATGACGTCACCATTTCCGACCATAAGGAGACTAACTTGTGACGATTGAAGTTAAGCTTCCGGAACTTGGTGACGGAATCGAATCCGGCGACGTGCTCGAAGTGCTCGTCCAAGAAGGCGATACGATCGACAAGGAACAAGGCATTGTCGAACTGGAAACCGACAAGGCCACTGTGGAGGTCCCCTGTTCGCATTCGGGCCGCATCGTGAAAGTCCACGTGCAGATCGGTGATACCGTGCCGATCGGTGGCGCGCTGATCACGATTGAAGCTGCGACGCCGGCCGATCCGATAACTCAGCCTGAAGTACCGCCGCCGGTCGTCGCCGAACCGCAACAACCCGTTGCCCAAGTTGAACCATTGTTGCCCGTCGAGCCGGCGACAGCCGCACCTGGCCCATCGACAGCAGCCAGGCGAGAGGTCGAACAACCAGCAGGCACAGCGCCCGCCGTCACGACGAAGGCACGCAGCA
>NYXM01000129.1 GCA_002685655.1 Planctomycetaceae bacterium | reverse complement strand
TCGATCCGACGGTTGTGGCAGTGACCGCCAGCAGTGTGGCCGAGGAACAGGGGGTCGAACCCGGAGACAAGATCATCGCAGTTCAATTCTCGTCGACCGATATGACCAAAGATCTCGAAGAGCTGATCTTCAGCGGTGAAGAAGTCCCCTTGGATACGAAGACGATTACGTGGCCCTTTATCTATGCGAAGTTGCAAGAGATGTCGGAAGACGTCCGCATCAAACTGACAGTGGATCGCAACGGCACGCGCCGGTCAGTTACGATGCAGCCTGCCGTGACTGACGAGTTTTTTGCGGAACGTGGCCTGGTCTTCACTCGCAAGAAGTCAACTCACAAGGCGAAAACATGGGGCGCAGCCGTCGGGCTCGGGTTTCGTCAAACCAAGGAAGACCTGGGACGGGTCGGCGCATTCCTCAAGAAGCTGTTGACTGGCGGAATTTCACCAAAGAAACTGGGCGGCCCATTGTCGATTGCGACCGTGGCGGGCCTGGAGGCATCCGAGAGCGTTTCGCGGCTGTTGATTTTTCTCACCTTCCTGAGTGCCAACCTGGCGATCGTCAACTTCCTGCCAATTCCAGCGTTGGACGGAGGGCACATGATGTTCCTGACTGTCGAATGGGTTCGCGGAAAACCGGTTGATGAACGGCTGCAAATGACGCTCACCTTGGTTGGCGTCGCGTGCCTGCTGTGTTTGATGATCTTTGTATCGGGCATGGACATTCGAAGGCTGTTTTTCTAGAGCGCGTGCCGATTCACTGTGGCGGCGTGTCGCAGGCGTTGGATCTCGCGTGGCGGCCAGGTCGAAACAGAATATGGGCAATTGGTCGAACATCTTCGAGGTAGCAGCGATACGATCTCCAAGCGCCAGAGGTGCGATGAACACATTGCCGAAAGGACGATGCAGATGCTGGCAGGATCAAGCGAAGACCAACGCCGTGCGACTCAGTTCGCTGTGCCTGCCCCGATCAGCGCATCCAATTCCTGCTTGAGCCGCCCGAGAATCTCGTCATAGGAGTAGGCGCCCAATGACTCGCTGCCCTTCTTTAGATTGACGTGGGTTGGACCGCACCAGAGTCCGAGATCTGCGTCGTCGGTCTCACCCGGCCCGTTCACACGGCAGCCCATGACGGCGATGGTGAATGCATGTTGTTTCGCGTACTCAGTCATCGCTTTGACATCTTCGGCCAAGTCGATGAATGCTCCGTTTTCCACTCTTGAACAGCTAGGACACGAGATGATATTCAGCGTGTTGGTGCCGAAGTCGACAACTGAGCGGACTCGGCCCGCCGCAATGTCTTGCAGAATCTGGGTGCCTGCAACGATCTCTTCGGGCTTGCGTGCGTTCGAGACCGTCAGAGAGACGCGAATCGTGTCGCCGATGCCCCGACTGATCAGTTGTTCGAGCGCAATCCGCGTCTTGATGACCCCATCCGGCGGGAGCCCCGCTTCGGTCACTCCGAGATGCAGCGGTACGTCCGACCGCTCGGCGGCGAAGCGTCGATTCACATCGATCACCTGCTGCGGATCCGAATCCTTTAGCGAGACGCAATAACGAGTGAAGCTGATCGAGTCGAGAAACTCGCAATGGTCAAGGGCGCTTTCCAGCATTGGGGCGACTGGATCATCTTCGTCGTGTTCTTCTTTCTTCGCAGGATCGACGCTCCCGCAGTTGACGCCTACGCGGATAGCGCAGTCATGGTCGCCGGCGATTCCCACCAGGTAACGCACTTTCTCTTGCCACGGTTTCTCGCGTTCGTGGTGATAGAGATGACCGGGATTGTATCGAATCTTGTCGACATGCGGGGCGACCAGTTCGGCCAACCGATAATTCTCCTGCAGATCGACCGAGAGGTTTGCATCGGTCTGTCGACGGATTTCGCACAGCGCCGCCGCTTCCTGTTTGTTGTCGACGGCGATCCGAACGACATGGGCACCCGCGGCGTGCAATGCGTTGATCTGAGCGACGGTGGCGTCGACGTCGGTCGTTTTCGTCGCCGTCATACTTTGAATGGCGATCGGGTTGCCTTGGCCGATTGTAATCGAGCCAATGCGTACGGGGCGAGTTGGGTTGCGCACCAGTTCCACAGAGTTCCTTCCAAGGCCATTCGTCGCGATGCATGTTGTCGCGATGCATATGCCTCATTCTCTTCAACCGCAGACAATCGGGCAAGATCACTGGGCCACGACCTTGCTCAACGCTTCCACGAAGAAGAACTCGCCCCACATCACCGATTCATCGACGCCGAGTTGTTTCTTCGTGTGATAGACCCCGTGTTTCAAAATGCCTTCCCAGCCGGGCGTTTCATGCGCGAGATAGTCGGGCGCGACCAATGCATCCAACATCGCCACGGCTGTATCGCGGTACATGATCGCGAGGCCGGGCGAGCTGGTTTGTCGTGATAGATCCAACAGGCCGCTGGCGGCGATCGCTCCCGCGGATGAGTCTTTTTGTGCACCCCATGGTGCGGGCTGGGAGAGATCCGCGTCGAAGTCCCAGTAGGGTACGCGATCTTCAGGCAGGTTTGCGATCCAGAATGCCGCGTTCCGCTCGGCGACATCGAGAAACTCCTGTTGGCCCGTCAAGGCGAACACTTTGCTGAAGCCGTACAACGACCAGGCCAGTCCACGCGCCCAACGACTGTCTCCGCCAATTCCCTGATGGGTAGTCTGTTTCAAAAATGCACCGGTCTCAATGTCAAACGTGCCTTCGTGCGCTGTCGAGCCATCTTGGCGGACGATGGTGTCGCGCGTCGTGCGGCAATGCGTCGTGGCGACGTCTGTCAGATTTTCGTCGCCGGTTTCGATCGCTGCGTAGAAAATGATCGGCACATTCATCATGATGTCGATGAAGAGCGACTCAGGCGCGACAAAGCTACAAAGATACCGCCCCTTTTCTTGAAACCGCATGGCCAGGGTCCGCCCGGCTTGGATCAGCACGTCGTGCAGATGCTGGTCGCCGGTCAAATCGAACCAGGGTTTGTAGGTGTTTAGGAAAATGAATCCGAGATCATGTACTGCACGGTCATGCTGGCGATGTTCGAGCAATTTCGAATAGCGTTCCGCGCGGGTCCGCCACGTTGCGTCTTTGTTGCGGAGGTGAAATTGCCACATCATGCCGGCTAGAAATCCACCAGTCCAATCCGTCCACAACTCGCCTTCGTGATGCCACTTGCCATCGACGGTGTAGATGGGAAAGAAATCAGGGTGATTTTCGGCAAGTGCCGTGACTTGTTGTTCCGCAAATGCGAGTGCATCCAGATAGACCGTATTGCGATCAGCGTCAGCCATCGAATTCTCCAAGAGATTTCCTTCAGATTCTGGAGGTGACACGGCAGGGCCATGGCCATGGCCAAACAGGGGACCTGTCTGTATTTGGCACTACCTCGCTAGACTCTAACGAAGCCACAAATCAATGGGAAGAGGCAGCGTGTTGGCTGGTTGACGTTTTGAGGCGATCGTGATATCCCGGGGTTGTGACGTACTCTCCCACCTTACATGTGGTCCTCTACCAACCCGAAATTCCCCAGAACACCGGGAATATCGGGCGAACGTGCCTAGCAATTGGCGCCAAATTATGGTTGGTTCGACCGCTGGGATTTCGTCTCGACGAGCATCACCTACATCGCGCCGGGCTCGACTACTGGGAGCATCTGCAGTGGCAAGCCGTGCCGGACTGGGAGCCGTACGCTCGGACGCTCGATATGCAACACACCTGGCTGTTTTCGAAAACGGCGACACAGATCTACACAGACGTCGCTTACGATGCGGGCGACACGTTGGTGTTCGGCAGCGAGTCCCAGGGGTTGCCGCCTTCACTGATGGAAAAACATCCAGGTCGTGTCGTGGGGATCCCCATACGCGAACCCGTGCGGAGTTTGAACCTGTCCACTGCCGTCGCGATTGCCGGTTACGAGGCGTTGCGGCAATGGCACCACCGCGAACAGTGAAGTTGAAGCGTGTCAAAGGGGGACGTTGCACACCGTTTTCACAGATTAACCTCGATTGAATAACTACCGACTCATGCCCAACTAACGGAGATCACTTGTGCCCACTTTTGACGCTGCTCGTTTACAAACATTCGCCACTGACCTGCTTGCCACGCGTGCGACGGCCGAGGAATCGCAGCGTGTCGCGGTGGGTCTGGTGAATGCCAACTTACGAGGCTACGAATCGCACGGCGTCATGCGTCTACCGTACTACTTGCAAGCTGTCGCCGATGGCGTGGTTGTTTCGGGTGCCGAATTGACGATTTCCAAGGAATCCGAAACGCACCTGGTGACCGATGCCAACTGGGGCTTCGGTCAAGTACAAGCCGGCAGAATGCTGGATCGCCTGATCGAAAAGACGCGCACCGCGGGTATGGCGATCGGCACCATGATCCATGCTGGCCACATTGGACGACTTGGCGAATACTGCGAGGCGGCGGCAGTCGAGAACATGGTTTCGATTGTCATGGTCAATTCGCATGGTGCCGCCGTTCGCGTCGCCCCGCCCGGTGGCAAGGCACCGCGGTTGAGCACTAATCCGTTGGCGATTGGCGTGCCCCAGCAAGACCGACCCTTGATGTTGGACTTCAGCACCAGCGCCACGGCCGAGGGCAAGGTGCGGGTGAAGAAGATTGCTGGCGAGCAATGTCCGCCGGGCTGGCTGTTGGACAGCAAAGGCCGGCCAACCACAGATCCCGAGACCCTGTATGGAGACCCGCCAGGATCGATTCTCCCGATGGGCGGCGAGCAGGCGTACAAGGGGTTTGGGCTGAGCTTGATGATTGAAATCCTGACGGGTGCACTATCGGGCGGTCGCACGTCGCGCGAGCCGCTGTATCCCAAGAAAGGAAACTGCGTGTTCATGTTGTTGGTCGACCCAGAACATTTCGGCGGCGCAGCGCATTTTGCCGATGAAGTGAAACAGCTCACGGAGTACGTTTGCAGCAGCCCGCGCGTCGAAGGGTGCGAAGCGATTATTCTCCCAGGCGATCCGGAACGAATGACTCTGGCCCAGCGTTCACCTAACGGGATCTTCTTGGATGACGAGAACTGGGCTGCCTTGGCGCAATTGGCAGCCGATGTTGGGGTTGCCGTTCCCGAGGCCTACTAATGATGTGCGAAAACGACAATGTAGCGCGCCATTTAGCGCGCTGCTCCCAAATACGCGTGCCCATTCCGCTCAACCGGCCAATGGCGCATGGTTTGCGGACGGGATATGATGTCTGAGAACGATTGAATCATCGCTCCCCGCGCTTCCCCGACACACCCCCTCACCCACGGAAAAGCCATGCCGATCCGAACCATCGTCTTGTGCCTGCTTTCATGGCTTCTTCTGTCAGGCTCCGCCTCATCGCAGTTGCTGGAATTCGAGCGGCCGCCCATCGACTACCACAATTGCAAGGCGGACAATCAGATTTCTCGCCTGCAGGAGCAGCTTGACACGGGTGACCTGAAGCTTGAATTTGATGAAGGCACCGGTTACCTCACGTCCGTGCTGAAATCGCTGGACATCTCGGCCGAATCGCAGTTACTTGTCTTTTCCAAAACCAGTGTGCAGCTTCGCAAAATCAGTCCAAGCCGTCCGCGAGCGGTTTACTTCAACGACGATACGTATGTTGGTTTTGTTCAATTCGGTGAGGTTTTGGAGATCTCGACGGCTGATTCAGTGCTGGGTGGCGTCTTTTACACTCTGAGGCAAGAGGCCCGGGAGAAACCTCAGTTTGTTCGTGATCGTGGTCAGTGTCTGACGTGTCATGCATCGAGCCGAACGAAGGGCGTTCCTGGACACCTTGTCCGTTCGGTCTTTTCCAGTCGAAGCGGTCAGCCAGCGTACGGATCGGGGACGTACCTGTCCGATCACAGCTCCGATTTCGCTCGCCGCTTTGGTGGCTGGTACATCACGGGCACGCACGGCGACGTCCGGCACATGGGGAACGAACAGGTTTCGAGCACCGACTATCGCGCGCCGCTGGATCGCGAACGCGGCGCGAATGTTACCGACCTGTCGAGCCGATTTGACACGAAGCCGTATCTGCGACCGACCAGCGATCTAGTGGCGATGCTTGTCCTGGACCACCAGACGCAGATGCACAATTACATCGCGTTGGCCAACATGGAGACGCGTAGTGCGCTGCACTACAACGCGGTGATGGCCAAGGCATTGGAGCGACCGAAGGACAAGTTGACGGATTCGGCACGCCGCCGCATTGAATCGGTAGCGAACAAACTGGTCGAATACCTGCTTTTCGTCGATGAGTTTCCGTATGCCAGTCCAATGAAGGGGGTATCTGGTTTTGCCGATGGTTTTTCGTCGCGAAAGCCGCATGATTCGAAAGCGCGGTCGCTGTTCCAGCTTGATCTGAAGAAGCGACTGCTGAGATACCCCTGCAGTTGGCTGATCTATAGCGAGGCCTTCGAGAAATTGCCCAAGGCAGCCTACCAGCGGGTGGCGGAGCGGCTGCATGTTGTGCTGACCGATGCGAAGACGCCAGCGGGATTTTCGCATTTAAGTCAGCAGGATCGCCAAGCGATTTTTGAAATTCTCCACGACACCATGCCTCGCATGGCTGCGATTTGGGATCAGTCGAAGTAGGCCAGACGGGCTCTGCGCCTGGCCTGCGGCCGGTGAGATAGTTGCATGCAATTGGCACGGTTGATGACGCCAAAGCAATCTCCGCCGTCCAGCAGGTCCTGGATCCACTGACGGACGACCAATAATTGCAGATGAGACAACCATGACCGCAGATCCGACACTGAAGCGTCAGGCCTCAAAGGTCGTGCGCGCCCTGCGTCGCGATTATCCCGATGTTCAATGCGCACTCCGCTACGACAGCCCGTTTCAATTGCTGGTGGCGACAGTCCTTTCGGCACAGTGCACTGATAAGCAAGTGAATATCGTGTCCAAGGCGCTGTTCGAGAAATGTCCAACTGCCGTGGATCTGGCCGCGTTTCCCTTGAAGAAATTGGAGAAAGTGATCCAGAGTACGGGTTTTTTTCGCAACAAGGCGAAGAATATCAAGGCACTCAGTCGGCGTTTAATGGCCAATTTTGATGGCGAAGTGCCTCAAGACTTGGAACTTCTGGTGAAACTGCCCGGTGTGGGTCGAAAAACGGCCAATGTCGTCCTGGGAACGGCGTTTGCCATCCCCAGCGGAGTCGTCGTGGACACCCACGTGGGCCGGATTAGCCGCCGTTTGGGTCTCACCCGCGAAACGGATGCGGTCAAGTGCGAGCAAGATTTGATGCGGCTGCTTCCGCGTAA
Source organism: Planctomycetaceae bacterium (assembly GCA_002685655.1). The sequence continues at coordinate 9,114 of NYXM01000129.1, read as the reverse complement.
GGAGTGGATCGATTATTCTCACAGGTTGATCCACCACGGTCGTCAGGTCTGCCAAGCACGCAAGCCGGACTGCGATTCGTGTGGGTTCATTAGATTCTGTCCTCGCATCGGTGTTTCGGCCTCGTCGTAGCCGGCCACGGGTGACGCGAACATGACGGATTGGCGCGGGTGGATTCCGTGGTATTCTGTTGCGTCCGCGTACTCCGTGGCACCTTCAGGCCAGGAGTTCTCTGCGTCTCCGCGAAACCCGATTTTGGACTTCGGCTCATGATTCTTTCCGGCGACGAGATTCAAAATCGAATTGGGTCTGACATTGTCATTGACCCATTTGATGCGAGTAATCTGAACCCTAATAGTTACAATCTTTCGTTGCACAACGAACTGATGGTCTACGAAGAGGTGGTTTTGGACATGCGCCAAGCCAACCGAGTTCGTCGGATGACCATTCCCGAAGATGGCTTGGTCCTGAGTCCCAACCAGTTGTATTTGGGGCGTACCGCCGAGTTCACCGAAACGCACCGCCTGGTCCCCATGATCGAAGGCCGTTCGTCGATCGGGCGGCTTGGGTTGTTTGTGCATGTTACCGCGGGGTTTGGCGACGTGGGATTTAAGGGCTACTGGACGCTGGAAATGTTCGCGGTGCAGCCAGTCAGGATCTATCCCGGCGTGTTTATCTGCCAGATCATCTTCCATGAGGTCTGCGGCGAGCTACACGAGTACTGCAGCAAGAAGTATCAGAACGCCAAGGATATTCAGCCCAGTCTGTTGTACACAGAGTTGAACCCTAACGGCCAGACGGAAGACCCGCAGCTGAAACTCGATTTCGGTCGCAAGAAGAAAGAGGCTCGCATCGAGTAGCGCGCATTCGGCGTAAGTCAGTTCGTTTTTGACACTGCCGAGGCACATGGCTGAAGATCCCAGTTTGCGAATGTCGCATCGTCAATACAGGGAATAATCCAACAGCGTTTGTAATTCACACATGGCCGCCAAATCGGCGCGGCGTTCCTGTGTTGCAAAGATGTGCTGCAAGTTGACAAGCATACGAGACAGCCATTGCGAGTGCGTCGCAGCGGCCAGGTATTGGTCGCTGCGTGGGACAGTGCGACCGGTGACCTCTTCGACACGGTCGAACGATTCAGACTCGGTCAACACACTCCCCAAGAAGAATGGATCGACGATCAACGTGTCACGACCCGAAAAGACACGGACCAGAAAATGGCCAGGGGCATTAACGCCTTCGACTCGAAGGCCAATCTGTTCGGCGACGATCTTGTAGATCAAACACAGCGTGATGGGGATCCCGTTTCGCGATGCCAAGACCCGTGAGAGATAGTTATTGTCCGAGCAGTAGTAGTCCTCCGCGTTGCCGCGGAACCCCTCTTCGTCGAAGAGGAAGTGGTGTAAATGCGCGAGAAGTGCTTGGGGTTGCACGCCATTGACCTGCGACGAAATGTGGTCGGCCATCTCCTGGAGTTGATCTTCGATCCCGGCTGGATCGACATCATCCAATCCGTGCATCGAAATCGCGATAGCCGCGTGCAGCAGGCCCACGGTCGTATCCAAGACCGGGATCTGCTCGGCAAATAGCTGAAATGCTGCTGGGCGGCAATGTACGGGGATGTTCATGGTCGTGAATCCACATTGCGAGCTGTCGATCAGGTTGCAAAAGTCTCGATTTCGAGCCATGTTCTCCCAGCGCCCGCCGACCACCTTCGTTGCGACCATCTGGAAATGCGTGGCAGTTGGTCCCTGGAGCGCCCCTCTCGAACTGAGGATGCTGCTGCAGGGTTTGGCTGGAAGCCCAAATCGCCTACCGGTAGAATAGTTGTACTTCGAAACAATTACCAATTCTTTGCGCGTCGGAATCTCCCAGAAACGATAATCGCCTACTGTTCATTGAGTCGGCTTACTTCGAATCACTGCCGACGGCCGAATGAAACGCTAGATCTCGCCGGGTTTGAGCTGAGCACGATACCGGGATATAATGACGTGTGGTTCTCCCACCTTTTTGCCGCTTGCTCGCGACCACTTGCTCGCGACCACTTGCTCGCGACCGCTTGTGGCGACCGAACTCGGCTACCCCATTCGAAAGCGTTATCCATGAAATCCAGCGTTCTGTCGGTTCTGTTTGCTTGTCTGTTTACAGTCCCCGCCTGGTCGGCCGACTATCGCGTCGAACCGTTGGCGGAATCACCACCGATTTCCGAGTTGAAGGAGGACATCGCAGGGAAATTGAAGACCGACGGGGTCCGCATCATCCGTGGTACGAAGACCACTTACTGCGACATCTGGCTGTGTAAGAAGTGGGACGTCCCAGCCGATTTTGAGCCCACGCCGGAGGTGTTGTATCCGTTCGAGGCGGGTCAGTTGATCGGAGTGGTCCGATTCGGTCGCAAAGGTGCCGACTTCCGCGATCAGGATATTGCCAAGGGTGTTTATACGATTCGGTATAGTCAGCAGCCCGTCGACGGTGCACACGTAGGTACGTCGCTGATACGGGATTGTCTGGTGCTGGTCCGCGCGGAGGACGAACAGAACGCGGCACCCACGGGCAACGACGATCTGGTTGAGCGAAGTTCGGCTGCGGCAGAATCGGGTCACCCTGGTCTGTTTTCCATGCAACACCTGACCTCCAAAAAATTCCCTTCTATGCGGCACACGGATGAAACCGACTGGTGGATTCTGGCGCTGCAAGGCACCGGCGGTGAAAAAGCACTGCCGATCGAGTTTGTCATCTCGGGTGTGGTTGTCGAGTGACCAAGATGTTTGCGATGTTCGAACTCAAGCCTTGCGATTGCTGCCAAGGCGATATTGAACTGCGGCGCCGGATCGTCGACAGGGATGGCCGGACGACGGATGAGAGCCTCAGGTCTGGGGTCTGATAGCCGAAATTGTGAGAATTCAGACGATTTTTGTTTACTCTCAGTTTTTCGCGAACTCGGCCTTGGCAGTTGGGCTATCAGCCGGGAAGCCCTTTGTTTCGGCGACATGAAGGGAGGCCCAGAGCCCATAACGGTCGGCGGCTCGCCTCGGCTTCGGCCCAGTCACCCTCACCCAGGCGCCCTTGTGCAACATGAACAGCCAAATCGCTCCACGATTGGCTGCCCTTAGTTGTATCGCCATTGCAGGTTCGTATAATCGGCGGTGATTGCTGGACGACGCGGCTTTGCTTCGACCAGCGATCGGACGGAAGTGATTTGTTTTCGCCACACATAAGCCAGGGTGAACTCATGACGGATTCGAAACAGAAGTCAGCCCCGATGTCCGGCTTTAGCCGCCGCGAATTCCTCCGCGGTTCGGGCGCTGTTGCAGCTGCGACGGCGCTGCAAACGCAGACTGCGGTGGCACTCGATGACCAAGGGCCGCAAGTCGTTCGCGGAGAAAAGAAGATCACGTTAAACGTCAACGGAAAGGACGTACAGGTCAAGGCCGAACCGCGTGCAACCTTGCTGGACGTGCTTCGCTATCAATTGGACTTGACCGGCGCGAAGCCTGTCACCGTGGATGGAAGCAGCGGTGCGAGCACCATCTTGATCGACGACAAGCCCGCAGCGGCTTCGACGACGCTCGCGATGGCAGCGACGGGAAAGAAGATTCAAACCGTCGAATCGTTGGGTGGCGAACGGCCCGACGAAGTTGTCAAGGCATTCGTATCCCATGATGCTCAGCAGTGCGGCTTTTGCACGCCTGGATTCGTGGTGGCAGTGCGAGCATTCTTAAACAAGAACCCTGATGCGACCGAAGCCGAGGTCCGCGCTGGTCTAAACGGCAACCTCTGCCGTTGTGGTACCTACGCGAACATTGTTGAAGCCGCACTTGCCGTTGTGAAAGGAGGCTGATCATGCCGGAATACAGTTGGCCCAGTCGTGAAGCGAGCACGGTCATCGGCAAAGTGCATGACCGTCTGGATGGTACCGTTAAGGCAACCGGTGCCGCAAAGTATACGTACGACATCAACTTGAAAAACCAGTTGATCGCCGTGGCCTTTGGATCGCCGTATGCCCATTGCACGATCAAGAACCTTGATGTGAGCGGCGCGCAGAAGACACCCGGTGTCGTACACGTCGAAGTACTTCCCCAAGGTAAAAAAGATACGGAAATCGAATGGGAAGGTGAATTGTTGGCCGTGGTGGCTGCGGAGTCCGAAGGGGCGGCCCGCGAAGGTCTTTCCAATATCAAGCTGACTGTTGATGAACTGGATGTTTTTGCCGACGAGTCAAATCTGGCGGCAGCCGAGGAAGCTGGACGCACAGGCAAAGGGGGCGGCAAAGTTGAGACGGTCAACGAGCCTGGTGACGATGACGACGAAGACGAATTCGTGGAAAGGGAAATTGAACGCCTTTTCAAACAGGCCAAGTATGTTGTCGAGGGTTACTACGGCATCGACCCGATTACGCACTGCTGCTTGGAACCTCATGGTTCCACCGTCGAGTGGAAGGACGGTAAGCTCGAAGTGCATTTGTCGACACAGAACGTCTCAGGCACGGACGAACAGTTCGCGCGCGATCTCAAGGTGGACGCCGACGATGTCAATGTGCATTGTGATTACATCGGCGGTGGGTTTGGCAGTAAATTCGCCCCGGATTATTGGGGGATCGCGGCGGCACGGATTTCCAAAGCCACGGGCCGACCAGTCAAGTTCATGTTACAGCGAGATCAGGAACTGAAGCTGGGCGGCTCGAGGCCGTCCGGGTACCTCAAGGTGCGGCTCGGTGCGGACGCGAGAGGCGTCGTGCAAGTCTGGGATTCCCAACATTGGGGTTCGTCCGGGTATCGCGGTGGTGGTGTGAGCCATTCCGTGGTGCCTTATGTCCTGGTCCCGAAGAATTACCGCCGGATTTCGACGACCATCAAGGCGAACTTGGCGAATGCCCGTGCCTGGCGTGCCCCAAATCATCCGCAAGCATGTGCGATGACGCAAACCGCGTTAGATGACTTGGCGGCAAAAATGGGGGCCGATAGCTACGACATCTTCATGGCTAATCTGGTCAACGCCAGCAATGGTAAGGCCGACGTTTACCGCGCTGAGATGGAGATCGGCGCGCGGTTGATCGACTGGAAGGCGAAATGGCACCCACACGGAAAGGGCGCCAGCCGTGGGTCGATTGTTGACGGTTTAGGGATGGGGCTGCACACCTGGGGAGGCACGGCAAACACGTCGAGCTGTTTGCTCAAGGTCTATCCCGATGGTGGTGTCGAGGCCTTTTGTGGTACCCAGGACCTGGGTACGGGGACCCGCACGGTGTGCGCTCAAGTACTTGCCGAGACGTTTGGTCTTGGCGTCAATGATGTGCGGATCAACGTTGGCAGTTCCAAGTACCCCAATAGCGGCGCATCTGGTGGTAGTACGACTGTCGGAGCGGTTTGCGAATCGCACCGTCGCGCGGGCCAGGACGCTTTGGAGAAGATCTTTGAACTGGCGGCTAAGGAACTCGGTGTCGACGCCAGCGTGCTTGAAGCTGTCGGCGGCAAGATCCGTGACTCTGCCAATCGCAACAAGAGCATTGCCTGGCGGAAGGCGTGCAGTCTGATCGGGCTCAAACCGCTCGAAGTGACCTCCAGCTACCAGCGGGGTGCGGATAGTCCGCTTACCGGCAGCGGGGTTGGAGGCATTCAGATGGCACACGTTGAGGTCGACAAAGAGACCGGTGTGATCAAGATCAAGAAATTTGTGGCTGTTCAGGATCAGGGACTGGTGATCAATCCCAAGACTTGTAAGAGCCAGGTTTTTGGTGCTGTGATCATGGGTATCGCCGCGGCTCTTTACGAGCAGCGGGTGACTGATCCGAAATCCGGAAAATTCATCAACGCCGAATTATCGGATTACAAGCTTGCTCGGGTGGGTGACATTGGCGATATCGTGGTCGAATTATACGAACCCGAAAGTGAGCGGCAGCGTGGCGTCATCGGTAACGGTGAGCCACCTGCCATCAGCCCCAAGGCGGCCATCGCAAATGCGGTGGCCAATGCGTTGGGCGTTCGCGTCCCCACAATTCCCATGACACCCAAACGCGTTCTTGACGCTCTGGCGAAAGCATAAGGGAGGCTCAAGCGATGAAAGCATTTGAATATGCGGCGCCGCGTACCGAAGCAGAAGTGCTGCAGGTGTTGTCGGCAGAACCTGGCAAGACGGAAGTCCTGGCCGGTGGTACCGACCTGGTCGGCTTGATGAAGAAGATGTTGGTGACGCCTGACTGCGTAGTCAACATCATGGAGGTGCCGTCGCTGAAGACCATTGACGAACTGCCTGATGGCGGCGTGTCGATTGGTGCGGCGGTTACTCTGGATCAGATTCTGGACCACCCGTACGTCGACGTATACCCCGCCGTCAAACAAGCGATTCGTGGCATCAACAGCATGCAACTGCAGTGTCAAGGAACGCTGGGCGGAGAGGTCTGCCAGCGACCACGTTGCTGGTTCTACCGCAACGGCCAAGGCCTGCTAAGCGAGAATGCAGCCGAGGGGGCGAATCAGTATCACGCCATTCTCGGTAATTCAGGTCCAGCGAAGTTTGTTAGTGGTTCACGTATTGCACCGGCGCTGATGGCGTTGGACGCGCAGCTTCGCGTGATCGGCCCCGCTGAAGACGAAGAGACGCTTGTTCCCGTCAGCGACTTCTTCCGCACGCCTCGTCACGATGGCCAGCGTGAACATGTGTTGCAGCCACAGCAATTGGTGACGCATGTGATCCTGCCTCCGATTGCGGGTCGTACTTGTGCCACCTACGAAGTTCGTGATGGCGAAGGGCCTGACTATCCTCTCGCGGCCGCAGCCGTGGCATTGCGATTCGACGGGTTGGGAATTGTGCACGAGGCCAAGGTGGTACTCGGGCAGGTCGCGCCGACGCCGTGGAATTCGTCGGAAGCCGCGAGTTTGTTAATCGGTCATGCTGTGGATAGCCAGCGAGCCGAACAAGCTGGACTCGCCGCTGTGCGATTGGCGTCGCCGCTTTCGGAGAATAAGTACAAAGTCCAACTCGCCAAAGTTGCCGTCAAGCGGGCGATCTTGCTTGCCGCGGGACTTGAAACAGGCGGCTTCCAGGCCTGACGCGGAAAGACAAAAGGAGCATCACATATGGTTTTCCAAAAATACTACGACGAAACTCGACCGACCCGCGAGAAAGGCTGCATTCACCTGCGGAGCAAGGCGATGTACGTCACGGGCGACCTGAAGAACCCCGAACATCCCGATGAATTGGGCAGCCAAGACTGCTGGTGCAATATGACCCAGCACGTCAAGGGACCCGATCAAGCGGATGTTGATCGCTGCGCATGTACACCCGGCCGCGAGTGCTACCGGGATACCTACGAAGTGTAATCGCAACCAACTCGACATTCCCAAACACGAAAGCCCACGCCGGGTCACTCCTTGCGTGGGCTTTCCCTTTTGGGTGCCACGAGACGAGAAGATACGACCATCGGTCACCGTCGTTATGCTTGTTCTATTAGGCCCCAAACTGCCGCAGCACGATTTCAGCGATGTCGATGTCAGTCAATGGCTGCTCGACAAACATACCTTTCTGTGAAGATAGCAATACACCTCGTTGATCGGAGGATATCGCCGGTGCGCCGTGCGATCCTTTGACGAGTGTGGCATCTAGGGGAATCGATTTGGTCGTGCGGTCGAAATGCAATTCGACTGGGTCGTAGCCCGGTTTGCGATGGATGTCGACGGTACGTGCAAAGCCAGGCGCGCGCGCGTCGTCCTGCCACCAGTAATATGCCTGCCAACTGTTGGAGGTCGACACTAGCACAACTTCGCCCGCGCGCTGGTGATCGAGGCCGTATTTTTCCCGGTTCGCGCCGACGAGTACTTCGGCGATTCCCTCCCGACCCTCGAACAGCTTTGCGACTTCCTGGATGACTTGTGGATTGGCATCTTTGACAAACAGATGAGAGAACTGGTGATCGACCAACGCCCAAACCGGGGTCGACGCCACGTCGAGATGTTCACCGTCCTCTTCGTCTCGCACGCTCAGGAGACCAGCATCACGCAGTAGACGATTCGGGTAAATGACATGATCGACGGGTGTGATGACGTATTCGCTGGCGACCAGCCACATTAGATGTTGATCTGCATAAGCGCCTTCGAAATTGCGGACCAGGTTTTCAATTACTTCATCCAATTCTGCCAACGCTGCGAGCGCCGCATCGCTATCGGGACCGTCACGTTGCGCCGCGTAATCCAAGTGGGGCAAATAGAGGTAGAAGAAATTCGGCTGAAAGCGTTTGGCCGCCAGTGTGGCCGAGTCGGCAATCCAGGCGGTCGCCTTGATGTTGGCCATTGGTCCCCAGAAATGTTGTAGAGGAAAATCGCCGTATTCATCGCGGAGATCACCGTACAATTCGACGGGCTTCGTGTAACACCAAAGAGATTCAGAACCGTCCGGGTTATGTATGGGGGCCGGCATACAGATGTAGTCAGCCCCGCACTTTTTGCTGAGCATCGGAAACCAGACGGCCGACGTAAGTGACGGACTGTGCTGATGTAGTAAGTCCCAGATTTGTGGTGCCCGGATCTTTTCATTCGAGGCGGTCCACATTTCGACCTTGGCTTCGTTGCGCCAAAAGAAACCATTGGCTACGACACCGTGTTCCGAGGCCAGTTTGCCAGTCAGCATGTTAGCTTGGACCGGCCAAGTGACGGCGGGAAAACTAGGGACCAGCGAGGTGTGATCGCCCCTGCTGGTCATTTGCGACAGCCGTGGCATTCGAGCCACATCTTGCGGTCGGAGACCGGGAACGGAAAGGAACGCAACGTGATTGGACATAGGGTGCCCATGGTAAAGCGGTGGAGTCGGTCGGTCGCTGGACCACGATTCTCGCCACTGAGTGCGGTCCGTCAAGCGACGTGGGCTGACCGTGCGCAATTTCCGTGGAGAAATGTGGCTGCCGTTCCTGGTGAGTCTGTCTTGCTTTCAATGGTCGTAATAAAACCTACCTGTTTTTGTGCTCGATTATCGGTTTGACAAGGTTCACAGATCTCGATATCCTTCGCACCCCACAGGCAAAGCAGAGGCGGGCGATTGACGGCCTTTGCCCCACCACCAGCTGAGACACACCGATGCCGTCCGCACATGGAGGTGCGCTTTGACGTTACAGGATTCGCAAAACC
>NYXM01000128.1 GCA_002685655.1 Planctomycetaceae bacterium | reverse complement strand
CGCAGCGGAGAGCTTGCAAGATCTCCACACGTTCATCGGCAGAAACGATAGGACGACTCGGACCTTTGATTCGGCGCACGCTGGCGTCGGAATTGATCGCGACGATCAGGTTATCGCCTTGCTGACGCGCAAACTGCAATAACCGCACATGGCCAACATGCAACAGATCAAAGACGCCGTTGGTGAAGACTGTGGTCATGCGTAATGCTTTGCGTTCTGGTTGCAGATCTCGTTCGATGCGTGTTGGCCGGGGAGAGATAGGCTGCCGGGGACATACGGGAGACCGATCCGTGGCAGCCACTGTTTTAGAAACGGTTCCGTCAGCCCTTCGTAGGTGATCAACTCCAACTCAACTCGCTGAGCTAATGCTTCAACTAGGTTGCGGGTGATGGCCACGATGCGGTGGTGATACGCGTCCTCGAAGTCACTCAGGTGACCGCGTGCCACGATGGATAAGCAATTAGCAATCGGCTCACGAATGGGAATGATCACGACAATTCTTTGGTAACCCAGCTCGCGAAAGCGGCGAATCCAACCAGTCAGCATGCCGTGCTTGATGATCACGATCGAAAGATCAGGCGGCGGTATTTCTTCGATCCTCATCGGCTGGTTCGTGCTTCCCTCACCCGCACACCCAGAGCGGACGAGAATCGAAGCCAGCAGACGATTGCCGCTAGAGTTAACACCAGCGACGATGTACGCCGTCACGGGACCAGCAGCACGGGCATCTTCTCGTGGTTCAACCATTGTCCCTCCCATATTCCATGCTTGCCCGGAGTCAAAGTCATCGTCAGTTCGGCTTCTTCGCCAGCGACCAACAGTTGATCGTCGCGGATCGTCCAGTAGTGTTCGCAACTGGCAACACCTTCGTCGAACGTGCCATCGCGACGGAGTTTCAAGCGACGATGGTCGTATCCGACGCGGTGGTACTCAAAGATCTTGCTGTCGAGACGCGACAAGGCAGACAAGTCTTCCGCCGTGGCCAACTGTTGTGACGCGGGTGACCAGATGTGTTTCAACTCGTTGACCAGTTCAATGCACTGATCCTCGTACAGGAAGCCGGGCGTCTTCGGATTGTGATAGAAGTTCCATTTCCGCATGTTGCGGTGTTGGAATAGCCGTTCGCCGTCAAAGTCGTGCTGGCACATGACCCCGTCCAAGGCGTCGATGCCTCGCTCCGTCATGGCATACGGTTGCTCTAGCTTCCGCCACGCCATGTGGAAGACTTCCTTATCACCATGCACATGAAAGTAGAAGAAGTTGTTACTGTTCTGCATGTACCAGTGGCAGAGCTCAAACGCCTTCCAGCAACGGCGTTTATCAACCACGATCTGACCGCTTTCAAACTCCGGTTCGTCGCGATACGGGATGTTGCCAAAGACTCGCCAGGCCGTCCGGTCCGCCGCCAATCGCCCAAAGTCTGGCCAGAATATGGCGCCGTTGGATTCGAACTCGGGCGTATCGAACAGGAACGTCGGGTCGCGCACTGGAACATTGTCAGCATCCAGAAACAACACTTCCGCAAACGGTGAATGTTGGATGGCGTACGGCTTCAATTCCCAGCCATGCAGCCGTTCGTGCGGATGCTTTTCACGAACTTCATAGGCGTCGATACACTCGACGCCGTACGAAGCAACGATCTGTTCCCAAGCTTGGTTACGTTCAGCGTCACCCAGATACCAGCACTGGATTGGTAGCTGGCATCCCAAATCTCGCAACATCCGAATGCAGACCCAGGCATTAATTTGAAACTTAGCGCCACCGGCGGCAATGACGATGCCACGTCCTTCTTTCGGTTCTTCGGGAGTTTCAGCAAGTTGAGGGATGGCAGCATCAACGAGCACGGGTGCGGAGTCGATGTTTAACTCGGGCATGGAGTTTCCTTTCGATGAGCGATTCCCAGTGCGTTCCAAAGACTGTCTTCTTCGATGGATACTTGGTGGGTAGGAGAGAGAAGGCGCCGTAGGTGCGGGATCGAATCACGACCGTGCCACTCGAACCGAATCCAACAGGTCTTTGGCAGCCAGTTGTGAGCGGCCAGACAGGAGAAGATGTCTACCTCAGCTCCCTCGGCATCGACTTTGAGCAGATCGATGTCGTTCACACCAAGATCGGTGAGCAACTCGTGAATCGATCGGCAGGGGACAGCGATCGGTTCCGAGTCGATAAACGGTGGCTGCTTCTGCTGAAACAATTGGCCGATATAGTTGCCGCCACTGTTCAAGGTGTGTCGACATAAATGGACAGTGTCGGGAAAATCGTCATTCAGCACGGCCGTTTGGCAGACGGTAACGTTAGCGTCATGACCGCAGTTGTGTCGCAACAACTCCGCGTTGTCCGGATCTGGCTCGACGGCAATCACGCGTGCGTTGGGAAACGTACGCCTCGCGGCGAGTGTAAACGCACCAATGTTGGCTCCGACGTCGACGACCGTGCGGACTTTCAAACGCATGGGTGAATGAAGAAACGGCTCGAGGGAATACTCATCACCGGTGATCACAGCTTGGCTGGTGCCGATGTCCCAGGCAGCTTGCAGTCCTTGCCGGACCCACATCTCGATATCGCCGATCACAGTCTTCACGACGGGTGGCATAGGTTTCTCTCCAACAAGGTGATAATTTCATCGGGGCGAATGGCCGCCATGCAGCGAGCGACAGGACGCTGCAGTCCGAAGACGGGCCATTGGCAAAGATTCTCTTGTTTGTCTTTGTTCGAGTCGTCTCCGGCGGTGACGATCCGCGACTTCCAACAGGCAGACGTTTTGCAGCAGGGCAAGGTGCCGATCGTGTGGAACGTATGCTGCAAGGGGTAGCTCACCCACGTCGCCGGTTCTCGACCACCAAGTAAGCAGATGTAGGGCTTCTCCCATGCCGCACAGAGATGCTGCAAATACGTCACCGGCCCGAGGCCACCTTGGCAGTGCCAAGCCAGCCGAATCAGTTGCCGATGGTCGGTCTGGCCGACGAGGTTGATCGTGCCGCTGAGCTTCGGGTGATCATGTTCCTTTGCGCCGACCTGCACCCATTGGATACGGCCTCGCGTCCGATCGACGACCTCTTGGAAAGACTCAACCGCCCAAGCTTTGGCCGTGTAGTCGCTTTTGATGCCCGCGTTGACAAGCCAGAACGGAATCTTCCGACCGTCAGTCACGTGATGGCGGACCTGGTCGACCCAGTTCTTCTCATCGTCGCTGAGATACAGGCACGGACGGTTCACCTTGAGCGTCAGTGGTCGGCCAAGTTTGCGACCCAGGTCTTCCGTGTAGCCAGCCAGAAACGGAATGTGTTCTTGGTTGCTGCGATTGATGGCTGGATACTTCAGGTCAATCGTTTCGACATCAGGAGCATCATCAGCGATCTTCGTGATGCGAGGATTGTGTTGCCAGATCTCGGACGCTGGTGTGCGAACGTCGGTTTCGTACTCGCCGGGATACGCCAGGTGCAACGACTCCACAGCGGCAGTCATCGTCAGGATGTCGCCGGGGCAGAGATTCGATTTGAGAATCAGTTTCTTCATTGTCACGGAGCTGGCGATTCGGATGCATCGCTGATGGTTGGATCAGGCATTTCGGAGTAAGACGGTTCGGACGCGTCACTGATCGTTGGATCGGGCATCTCGGAATAGGACGGTTCGGATGGATCGCTTATTGTTGGATCGGGCGTGCTCGTTCCACTCGGATCGGGCGGAGGCGGTCCGCCAGAGGGTGTTTCACTGGTCGGCGGCGTTGTCGAACCGGGATCTGTATCGCTACTCCCTGACGTTGGCGGAGTCGGTGGTGCGCCGTCACTTGAAGTTGGACCAGGTGTACTTGGTTGTGGAGAATCGCTCGTCGGTGGCAGTTCGCTTGTTCCACTAGGATCCGGTGGAGGCGTCGGCGACGCTGCCTCGCTCGATGGTTCGTTCGAATCCCGACCAGTCTCGCTACTGCCGGGGATCGGATTGGTGTCGCTTGAACCAGGCCCCGGTGTGCTAGGAGTACTCGGCTGATGTGAGTCACTGGTTGGAGGCACATCACTCGTTTCACTAGGGTCGGGTGACGGTGTTTCCGACGTCTCGCTCGGAGGTGTCGCAGAGCCACCACTGCTGCCAGGCACGGTCGAATCCCCTGACGGTTCGGTGCTCGGTGGTAGCGCGTCACTCGATCCGGGACCGGGTGTGCTTGGCGTAGATGCAGGTGGTTGGCTTGATGTTGTCGATGGAACAGTGCTATCTATCGGTGATGGTTGTTCCGAAGTGGTCGATCCATCCGATGTGGTTGATTCGGGCGACGTGCTCGCATCACTTGGCACGGCCGAACCGCTTGGTTGCGATGGTTGGGTGTCGGAACTGGCGCCGCTGGGAGTAGTCTCGGACGGTGTAGATGATCCCGTTGGAGATGGCGTTGGGCTCGTCGACGCGGTCGATTGTGTGGAATCAGGAGACGCCGATGGATCGGTCACACTGGATGGACCATCCGTCGAAGAAGTGTCGACGTTGGAACTTGGTTGGTCAGATGCGCTAGTTGTCGATTCGGGGTCGCTGCTTGCAGGTGGAGACGGTTGTGAGCTGGCTGCCGGGCTGGTGGATCTGTCGGAATCAGTAGAATGCTGACTGCCTGACTGTGGCGAACCGGAGCTGCCTACGGTTGGTGAGCCGGATGTCGGGCTGTCACTCGATTGTGGTGTGTCGCTCTTGGAACCCGTGGAATTAGAACTCGGCCGAGTTGTGCTAGAAGTCGCCCCGCTGGACGTCGCGTCGCCAGACATCTGTGACGCCGTGCTGCTCGGTGCCGTCGATGACGTAGGTGAATCTTTGGATTCACTCGATTCGTTGGCCACACTCGACGGAGCGCCACTGGACGCTTGCGAACTACCAGACTGGCCATCGCTACTTTGAACGTCTGATGGGGTTGATGATGGTGGCGGACTGGTCGAATCGCCGGAGCTTCCTGATCCCGGCGACGTCGATGGTTGGCTGTCACTCGACGGGACATGCGTGCTTGATCCTGTACTATCAGAAACATGACTCGATGCGGCTTTACTGGAGAGGCCCTCGCTGGAAGTTCCCGATCGCCTGCTGCTTGCCTGGTCGGACGATGCTGGTGAATCGTGAGAGCTGGCAGAAGCACCGCTCTGGGAAACGGGAGACCCACTGTCGCTGGCGATACTCTGGCTGCTTGTTCCGCTTCGTGAGTCGGATGATGTTTTACTTGCATCACTCGATGCGCTGGGAAGTGAACCAGACGAACGCTCGCTGCCCGATGCGTCGCTGCTCGTTTCGGACGAGTGGCCAGATGATTGCTCGGATGATGCTAAGCTCGGGGATGACCCCGAATCGGATTGCGACGACGGACCGCTGCTTCCTGCCGATGTCTTACTTCCTGACGACGGACTCTTTGACGAAGCATGTGACGACTTGCCACTGTCCGACGCCGACGATTGTCCAGAACTCAGAACGCTCGACTTGCCCTCAGAGGAACTCGCGGACGATCGGGAATCCACTGAGCCACTGCCTGACGACGCCGACGACAGGTCAGTTGACCGTGAATCCGAGGATTTGCTAGCTGACGATCTGCTTGATGGGCTCTTGGAAGACGCACTTGGTCGGCTGTCGGACGATCCGGAAGACTTGGCGTCCGATGAACGAGACGAATCGGATGCTGTGCTGTCACTGCCGGATGATCGGCTGAGGCGTGAAGACGATGTATCGCTCCCTGACTCCTCACTTGACGATGGGCTGCTCTTGCTGGACCAGAGGCTTTCGCTGGAGTGAGAGGGAGAAGAGTCGGATGATGATGGAGAACTGGAGGGTGATGACGAACGAGACGATTCGCTAACACTTGAGAATGACTTACTCGATCCATAGCTGGCTAATGAGGAACTCATTTGGTCGCCCCCGGATAGGCGCTGCGAATGAATTCTTCATTGGCGATGAATTGCTGCTCCGTACGATCCGGGAACCGCTGCGAGCTAAAACCTTTGCGAATGCCTGTGAGCCGGATCGTCAGTGAGATCGGATGATCTCCATCTCGGACACCCAAGCGAACGTGGACGGCACCGTTCTCTACAATGGCTCCGACCGGGACGGGCAAGTCCGGCACGCAGCCACACACCTGCACGCTGCCTGGCTCGCACACTTCCATGAACTTCGGATCGATTGGCAAGAGTGTCTCGTCTTCCACAACGGTGGCTGTCATCACATCATCGAATCGGACCTCTGGCATTTCGGCAATGAATAGCGCGGCGTAGCCGGTGGGCGACCAACTGGCGGGCACGATCGCGGTGCTCTTGTCAGACTGTTGCGAGGACGCTGGCTTCTTTGATTTCGGTGACTCAGACGGCGGCGACTCAGATGGCTGTGATGACGGTTCGTCCGATGGTTGTGACGATGGTGGTTCGGATGGTGAAACCTCTGACGGTTGGCTGCTGGGAGCGGAAGATGGCGTACTACTGGGAACTGATGACGGCTCGCTGCTGACCGAAGGTGGCTCACTGCTTGGCGAGGTTGACTGCGACGAAGGGGACCCGCTACTACTGCTGCTGGACTTCGGACAGCAACCTTCACCGAGAGCGTAGACTTCCCATTTGTCGCTGTCGGCGAAATGTTTTGCGAATCCATAAGTTCCAGCCGGAATCGGCGTCGGTCCGCCGGAGCTTCCACTGGACGTCTCTTCCGGCTTGAATATGCCGATCGAATCGACAACCGAAAACGTCAAGGCGACCGGACAGTACGTTCCGTCGTACAGAACCAATTGTGCGAGTGCGGTTCCACAGGGGCGCAGCGGTTCCAACAGCTGGAACCGCCAGTGATCTTCATACTCGGCCAGGACCTGCCAGCGACCCTCGTATTCGTTCCAGAAACACCAGACCCAGTCCTTCTCCCCGAACTTCGACGGGAGTAGGCCTGTGCTGGAATGCAACGCGATCACGTCGCTGCGTTCTTTCGGTGGATAGCCGACCTGATGCCAGACGGTTTCCAAATCCTCATCGTTGTCGGCCCGATAGGTGAACTCGTCGGCGAAGTAGAAGACCGGTTTGCAGTCCGGCATCTTGGCCCAGCCGTCTGGTTCCGGTGGATCAGCCCCGCTATCACCGGTTTGCCATTGGCGGGAAGGTAATTCGAAGACGGCGAATCGCGGACGATCACTCAGTCGGACGACAGACCATTTGAGCCCGAGCCCAGGTTCCTTCCAAAGAATCCGGGAGCGGCCATGAGGTGAAGTTCGCAGCGATGTCGTATTTCCTTGGACGACTTCGGCATACAAGTCGATCTCGCGAATGACTTCAACTTGCGCGATAACGATCCCAGCCAAGACCGCTTCACCAATCCCACCAGGCTGCAATGGCTCGAGCAAGACAACGAACGGGTGCTTGGGATCTTTGCATTCGTGTTGCTGTGGGATTTCACCCAGGAAGACAATCTGCCGTTTGAATTGCCGTAAGTCATCTTCTGGTCTTCGCCACGGCTCTTGTCCTTCCCAATTGAGCTATTCAGACCGCCTGACGACTGGCTACGAAGAAACCACGAGTATATCGAGACACAATTAGCAGTGATCTTTGGGGCCGCTGCGTAAACCTTGGAGGAATATGAAGAAATTGTTTGAATGCGAAAGATTATGTTGGGAGGTTTTTGGAGAACCTCTCACTTGCCGGATTTGCGACCGAACCATTCACGAGAGCCAATCAACACTTGACGATTGCGACGATCCAGTTTGCAAAGGTTGCTGGCGTATCCACCTGATGAATCGAGAAGAGTACAGGGAAGAGCTTAGACGCTCTTGGAACAAGTAGGACTTGCCCCGCCGCAAAGGCCAGGAAGGATCGACTGTGAACGTCCCCGACATTGCTTTTACCGCATGGACGCCGTGGGCCGAACGAAAGCATATAGAGGGTGCATCGAAGCCGGGCGTCTACATTCTCGCCCGATTTGAAAGCAGGCCGACCGGAATGGCATGTCCTCTCACGGAGGAGATCATCTACTTCGGTGAAACGTGCAGCCAAACACTCTCAACCCGCTGGAATCAATTCAACCGATCTGCCTTCCTTGGGAAGGACGGTCACAGCGGCGGCTGGACTTACCGAGAGGAATTTGGCGATGAAGGACATTCACTGTACGTCGCCGCCTTTCCTGTAGACGGATTGCCTGATGAACTTCAGCCGCATTTCATTCGGTTTGTCGAAAGAAAACTGATTTGGGAATATATCTTGAAATGGGAGAGGACGCCGGTCTGTAATCGAAAGTAGATGTTCGATGAAATTCAACCCGGCAATCCCTTCCTCATCTCCCTCGTCGTCTGCTCCACCGAAAACTCTTCAGCGTCGAATTTCCCGCTCCACTCCATGAAGTCGTCGTGCTGCTCATGGTTGGGATCGGCAAGGGCATTAAGGTATTCAGCATAGCCCCAGGGACCACCACAGTCTTCCGGTGGACAAGCCCGCTGGCCTTCCACGCAGAGCGGGTACTTCTTCGCATTCTCCAATGGCGGATAACCTTCGAAAAGAATCTCGTGCTGCCAATCGTCGCCAAAGTCGTAGATATATCTGAAACGGAATCGTTTCCCGTTTTTTGGAAGACATTCACTTAGTCTGATTCCTGATTCATCCTTTGTTTCATCACCGAAGCCAAAACCGTCTTCCATCGGCGTGCCATACATTTCACCATCGATGACAAAATTATGCATGTGGCAGTTCTGCCAACCCATCGCTGTTTGGATGTGCTCATGAAGATCGCCAAGCGTACAGTCTTTAATTTGAATCCTTCGCCAAATTGCAGGAGTGGTTTCAAGAAGAGTGACTTTCATTTGAATCAGTAAGTCGGATTTGCTAGCCGGTCGCCGCCGTTGCTTGGGCCGCTCGTTGCCGAAATCTTCAAGTTGGATTTCTTCGAGGATGTCGTCCACCTTTTTCCGCACAGCGACCAGGCGTTGCTCGGCGGTGATCGCATCATCCGGCTCGTCGGTGTACGTGTCGAGCAGACGTTGGCACTTGTCGAAAACTTTATCGAGCTTCCTGCCAAGCTTCTTGTCTTCCGTGTGATTGGCTTCGGCGGCGACATAGCCTGCGAAGTCTTCCAGGTCATCGAGTGTCATCATCACTGTCTTGCCAGACGGCGTTTCCTGGATGGCTTGCTCGTACTGCCCGTCAAGGCACATCAAGTCTTCGAGGATCGCCTTCGTCTCGGTCGGCGTGAGCTTCAGGGGGACTTTTTCGCCGGGGGATATTCTTTTTTTCCAGGTCATGTTGGGAATCCGTTTGTATCAGGCCCCGCCCGCAGGGCGGGGCTTTTCCTAGTCCATCTATATTTGCCTCAATCGTCGGATGTTTGCCTCCGCTTGCCCATCTGCTCTTCGACCTCCTGAACTGTCTCGCACGTTAACAATAGATCGAGATCAGATCGCACTCGTCGGTTGTACATTCCGGCTCCCGTTCGGAGCGGTTTTGCAAGAGGCACCGGAGGCCCAAAATGCCAGATTGTCGCAGGCGTCTTTGGCCAGGGCTTTTTGATGTTCTTCATTTTTGGCACCAAGTCGATAATCGGAACAGCATGTTCGACTCGGCTCACCCGGCAGATCGAATCGAGAACGCCGTCAACTCGAAAGGCGATGTACAGCGGACGGACAGAATGCTCCTTGTAATCCCACCACACTCGGTATTTCTGGTGGATGTCCCAATGGCTCATCCCGTTTGGCCAAAGTTCCTTGGTGCTGATCGCTAGAATCCAGACCTCAGTTGTAAACGCCTTCATGCTGAACTCCTGGTCCAGAAAGCTGTAAAAGGACTGAATCCATTGCTTCGACTGAAGCGGGATTGATTTGCGTTGCATCAATCGAACGCATTCGGGAAATAGTTCCGGCCAATTGAAGCCGACGAGCCTCTTTGAAAGTTGCTTGTCTTGCTTTCCATATTCTTTTACGAAGGTCTGGTTGGGTGACTGAACAACGGCCACGAGCTTCTGAATCGGCTCTTTTGTAACCTCGAATCGTGACACGTACTTTTGGCACTGATCGATGGTCGGTATCTCGATCAACGTGAGTCGGTCATCTTGATTGGCAACGCCGGCACCGGCAAGACGCACCTGGCAACCGCTCTGGGCGTCCAAGCCTGCGGTCAGGGT